>CAZERK010000114.1:0-2256 GCA_964514515.1 uncultured Planctomycetaceae bacterium | reverse complement strand
AATGCGATTGCATACCTCATGTTCTTTACTCCTTACACGTCTCCTCTGTTCCCCCCCATGCACGCTCCCAGGCGAGGGCGCACTTCCACCCTCCCCATCCGGTTCACATTTGGGACGATACCGCATCGGACTTGGGCAACGCAAGCGCAATCCCCGTTATTAACGCAAGGCTCATCAAAGATCTGAACGTGAGACCGGCCCCTGGGCGACATCGAACCAGCGGAATGCGATTCCGACGGATTGCCAGCTACCCCCCCGACGTCGCGCGCTTCGTCGCATCACTCCGATCCTCGCGCAGCGTCTCGGCGATCCCCAAGTTCGCGAGATTCACCGTCATCTTGCCGAACCGGTCCAGTTCCACGAACAGCCGGTCGGCGTCATCGGTTGTATGGGCCAGCTCACGCAGGTCTCGCATCGCGACCTGGATCGCCTCTCGCTCCTGCGGCGGCAACAGGTGCCCGTAATGTGCAAGCGACTGCTCGGCCTTATGCGCGTCAAACTCAACCTGGTTTCTCAGATCGATCAGCCGATGGGCCGTCATGTCCTGTCGGGCGAACTGGATCGCCTCCTTCTCAATTCGGCCGACCTCTTCCCGCGTCAGACCGTGCGACGGAATGACCTGGATCGTCGCCTCCGTGGCCGACCGCTGCTCCTTGGCGGTCACGTTCAGAATGCCGTTGGCGTCGATGAGAAACCGGACTTCGATCTTCGGCACGCCAGCCGGCATGGGCGGGAGTCCGCGGAGATCGAACGCCGCCAGGCTGCGGCAGTCCTTCGCCAGTTCCCGTTCGCCCTGGAGCACGTTGATCTTGACGCTCGTCTGTCCGTCGATGAACGTCGTGAACTGCTCCACGGCCTGGCAGGGGATTCGCGTGTTCCGCATGATGAGCTTGCCCATCGCCCCGCCCATCGTCTCGATGCCGAGCGACAACGGGATCACGTCCAGCAGGAGCGCGTCGCTCAGCCCGCCCGAGAGGATGCGGCCTTGCACCGCCGCGCCCAGGGCGACAACCTCGTCGGGATTCAGCGCCGTGTAGGGCTTGCGTCCGAAGAACGCTTCGACGCGCCGGCGGACGAGGGGGATGCGGCTGGAGCCGCCGACGAGCACGACCTGATCGACGTCGCTCGGCTGCAAGCGCGCGTCCGCCAAGACGTGACGGCACGAAGCAAGCGTTCGCTCAACGAGGTCCGCGATGAGTGACTCGAGCTCGTCCTTGCGGATCGTCCGGCGATATTCCCGGCCTTCGCTCAAGTCCAGCGCCAGCTCCGCCGCCTCCTGCTCGCCGAGTCGGATCTTCACCTGTTCCGCGAAATTCCGCAGAGCCTGCTTCGTGGCGGGTGATGCGATGCTGACGCCGAACTGCTCCTTCACCTCTCGCTGAATCAACAGGATGATCGCCCGGTCGAAATCGTCGCCGCCCAGGTGCGTGTCGCCGTGCGTCGCGATGACCTCGAAAATCCCCGTCGACAGGTTCAGGAGGCTGATGTCGAACGTGCCCCCGCCGAGGTCGTACACGGCGATGACCGACCGGCCTTGCCGCGCGGCCTGCTGCACGGACGACGCGCTGCCCGCGCACGTCGAGCCGCCGGCCCCCAACAGACTGAGCGAGCCCGATCGGGGCGTCTCGGCGTTCGCGATGCCGATGCCGTAGGCCAACGCCGCCGCCGTCGGCTCGTTCACGACGCGCACGACGTCCAATCCGGCAATCTGTCCGGCGTCGCGCGTCGCCTGCCGCTGAGCATCGTCGAAATACGCCGGCACGGTCACGACGGCCTTGCGAACGGGCCGTCCGAAATGCCGTTCCGCCCGAGCCTTCAACTCTGCCAGGATGAGCGACGAGATTTCCTGCGGCGTCAGCAGCTGGCCGTCGATGTCGATCTTCACCGTGTCCCGTTCGCCGCGGACGACGCGATAGGCCAGGTGCGGCAGTTCGTTCCGCAAGTCCTCGATGCCCAGCCCCATCAGCCGTTTGACCGAGTACACGGTATGTTCGGGATTCTCCACGGCGTGCTGCCGGGCGCGCCAGCCGACGCTGGTCGAGCCGTCGGGACCGAACGCGATCACGGACGGCACCCGGCCCTCGCCGTCGGCGTCACGGATCACCTGCGGGCCTCGCTCGTCGGCATAGGCCACCAGGCTGAACGTCGTGCCCAAGTCAATCCCGACAATCGTCTCACGACTCTCGCTCATCTGTCTCCGCCCATGCGGCCTCTCCCTCACCCGCGATACAGCGCACCTGCTGCCCTGCACCCTCT
>CAZERK010000113.1:0-9249 GCA_964514515.1 uncultured Planctomycetaceae bacterium | reverse complement strand
GTCGGCGCGCTCCGATCCGTGCGGTAGAAGCCCGGCTCTGGCAGCCGAAAGCAACCAAGCACGAGGAGCGCGACCACGCCGAGGCCCAGCGCCAACCTGTGCGTGCGCCCCCAATGCCTCGTGACCTCGAGCATCAGGCGAAACCTCCGGCGGGCGGTTGCCCGTGCGTGCCGAGTCGACCGGCCAGACGAGATCCTTGACAACGGCCGACCTCCTGCCTGCCGACTCGCCAGCCGCTCCTAACGCCTCGCGAGCCCGACCGCCGTCCCGTGCCCGTTCAGCGCCTCCGGATTACGACTCCACCGAACCTGGAATCATTCCCGGCGGTGCTGCGAGCACTTCCAACCGTCACGCAGTCTAGGCGCGTAGACCCTAAGGCCGTTTTGCCACAGCCCGCCCGTCATGCACCCTATTTGCTTCCGCGAAGGGTCAGGCTCAGGTCCTTCAAGAAGGCCTTGATTTCGTTGAGGGAAGTCTGTCCAAAATTCCTGGCGCCGAGCAACTCCGCCTCGGTCCGCGCGGTGAGTTCGCCGATCGTCGTAATGCCGAGCCTCTGAAGGCATTTCCGCGAGCGAACCGACAGTTGCAACGTCGAAACCGAGCGGTTCAGCACCTCCGCATTCGCCTCCATCGCCTCCGCGGGCATCCCCGGCGCCGCCGTCTTCGCGGTCCGGCTCTCATGCACGAGCTGCCCCAGCGCGAGCCCCTTCTGTGTCAGCATCGCCCGGATTTCACGAAGCGACGTTTCGCCGAAGTTCTTGTAGGACAACAACTCCGCTTCGGTGATCCTCAGCAAATCTCCCAGCGTGTCGATGTTCATCTTCTTGAGACAATTGCGGCTGCGGACGGACAGCTCGAAATCCGTGACTGGAATATCCAACACGGCGTTTCGGCTCTGCTCCTCCTTGAGCTGGTCCTCGTCGATATACATGTCGCTCGCCGCAAGCACGTCTTTCAAGTACATCCGAGCCCTGGCGTGGTTCGGCGCCACCGCCAGCACCCGGCGCAGGCACTGCGCGGCTTCCTCGTAGTCGCACCGATCCTCGTAGATGATGGCAAGATTGATCAAGACCTCCACCGGGACATCCGGCAGGGCTGCGCAGGCCTCGTAGCGTTCCTTCGCCCGCTGATCGGCGCCATGAAGGTCCATCAAGTAGGCCAGCCGGAACATCGCTTCGGCGTGCTCCGCGTTTGCCGCCAGAGCCGCCTCATACGCCGCCACCGCCTCGTCGACCTCGCCGCCCTCCTCGTGCAGCCGGCCCGCCACGTAGTGCCAATCCGCTGCGCCGCCCGCTCCGTCCGCAGCCGCCTTGATCACCTGCTGCGCCCGCTCGTACTGGCCCTGTAGGATCAGACACTCCGCTCGGCGGCAGTCACATGCCGTCCCGTTCCAGCCGGACTGTGCCGCCTGGGCGAACTCCGCCTCTGCATCCCGGAACCGGCCCAGGAACTGATAGGCCCGTGCCAGCGCAAAGCTCCGTCGCGGGCCAGGATCGGCCTGTTCCAGCCATTCTGCGGCCGCCTCCGCTCGCCCCAGCACCAGGTAACACATCCCCAGCTTCATTGCGGCCGGGCCCTTCCGCACCTCGCCGCTGTTGACCTGTCGTTCGAGCTCCCCCATGAGGCTCCTGAGCCGGTTCAACGGACTCGTCCCGGCAAACGCCAGGCGCTTCACCGCTGCGTATGCGTCATCGTCAAATGCTTCGTTTTTGAAGATCGCGCCAAGGTCTAATGTCGTTTCCATGTTCGTCGATTGCTCTCCTCACGGCCTCAGGCTGAAAGAGCGTGCTCCGCGCCCCTGCCCGGCGGCGATCTCGATATGACCCACCCGCCCCGCGCTGGCTCGATGGTCTCCAGGATGGCAAATTCGCAAACCCTGCATTTTACGTCCTTGTCCCAATCCCGCAACCCCCTATTCGGCGATCCGACGCCTCCCCCAATCGCCGCCGGAGCGTCTCTGCAGGGACCGCAGCCAGCCTCTACCCCGCGCATATCGCATCCGTCAGACCGTGGTCCTCCGCTGCTCCGGGAAAGGACGGCCGGCGACGCAGCTTTCCCGCCCTGACAGCCGATCATCTCCGTATTGCTCGGCCTTCCCCGTTCGGATAAACTCCTCCGCAACGGCTCGCGTGCGGCTGCGGACTTTACCCACGCGCTGCCGCACTTTTGATCTCGCCGATTCGCTGGGACGGAGCCCCAAGAACGCAGGCTGCGTCCATTTTTATCTACACGGTGCATCGATTCCCATGACGCTGCTCGCTGATGCTGTCTGGACGGACATCCTCGCATACGTCAGAGCCCGTTATCCCGACCTCGCCCGCGGTTGGTTCACCCAGCTTTGCCCGGCGGCTCTCGCAAACGGCTTCATCTCGATTCGCGCCGCCGACCAGTCACAACTCGATTACCTCTCTACAAACTGCCTCAGGCCCTTCGTTGAGGCGGCGCAGGCCGCGACGGGAAGGCTCATCTCGGTAGAATTCACCATGGCGACAGACGCCGCGCCCACACGTTCCGCCGAGAGCCAATGCCCCGACGCGCATTGGGCCGCGCCGTCTGAGGCTGGGGATATTCGTCTCAACCCGGACTACGTTTTCGCGAACTTCGTCGTGGGGCCCTGCAACCGCCTAGCGCACGCCACTTCGGTTGCCGTGGCAGACGGGCCAGGCACGACTTACAACCCCCTCTTCATCCACGGTGCTTCCGGCCTTGGTAAGACGCACCTACTCCAGGCCGTCTGCCACCGCTTGCTCGATGCCGCGCCGGCCAGCCGCGTCGTATTCATGAGTTGCGAAGCCTTCGTGACTGCGTTCGTCGACGCCGTCGAGCACGGGGCGCTGCACGGCTTCCGCTACCGCTACCGGCACGCGGATCTTCTCGTCATAGACGACGTTCAGTTTCTCGCCGGCCACGAGCAGACGCAGGAGGAGTTCTTCCACACCTTCAACGCGCTCTACCAACTCAATCGGCAGATCATCCTGTCAGCGGACGCCCCGCCGGCAGACATCCCAAGCCTGGAAGATCGCCTCGTCAGCCGGTTTAACTGGGGCGTCGTGGCGCGCGTCGATCCCCCCGCGCTCGAGACGCGCATGGCGATTGTACGCAAGAAAATGCGTCTACGCGGTCTCGACCTTTCGGAGGATGTCGTCCTGCTGGTTGCCTCGCGCGTCACATCCAACACGCGCGCCCTCGAGGGTGCGATCGCAGCCCTGCACAGCCTATCCGCCTGTGAAGGACGCAAGGAGATTTCACTCGACATCGCCCAGCAAGCCCTGGGCATCCCCAATCCGCGCGACGCGCAAACCATCCGGATTCAGGATATCATGAGCGTGGTGACGGACAGCTTCTCCGTCAAACTGTCCGATCTGCAGGGTCGGCGGCGAAGCCGCTCCGTCGCCCTGCCGCGTCAGGTCTGCATGTACTTGGCGCGCGAGTTCACAAATCACAGTCTTGGCGAGATTGGAGGCTTCTTCGGGGGGCGCGACCATACGACGGTCCTGCACGCGCACAAACTGATCGGCCAAAAGCGCTGCACGGACCCCTCGTTCTCGTCCAAGATCGCGGAAATCGAACAGCTCCTGCGGCAAAACTGAGACCCGTTGCTGCTTGAGAACGACGATCCACCGCGCTTGGAGAGCAACCGGCCCGCCCACCAACCAGCCTGTTCTTACAGGAGGTCCTTGCCTCCTCGCTGGGCTCGTCGAGACGGCCTGCTCCGGAACGCCGCCCAGCCCAGAGGAAGGCGGGCAGGGCAAAGCCGAGACTGATTTGCGCCAGACCGCAGCGTCGCTCGCAGGGTGGCGACGCTACTCAGAAGCGCAAAGCGCTCTAGCTAGCTCGAAGGGCGCATCTTCGGGCTGTGAGATACTGTCAAGCAGCGCGCAGCTCCTGCACAGCGGGCGAGCGAGCGGGGGTGTCGCATGGTTTTCTGCGACGCGGACCGCAGCAACGCACAGCCATCCTCACAAGCTCGTGGAATAGACGAAGGCGACCAGCGATTGTAAGATCATCCGGTTCGGAGGATTGCGGTCCGACGGCCTCGCTACGCAGGAGGCTCACAGGCTCTAATTCGATGACGATGATAGATACTTGTCTTCCAAGATATAAGAAAGCCCGTGTCAGACGGGTCATCCACCAGATGGGTAGCCAATCGTACGTATAAGTCGAGGCCCGAAGATGAAACTGATTTGCGACCGACAGGCTCTCTACGATGCCTTGGCGACCGTTTTAAACGTTGTGCCGTCGCGCACGCCTAAGCCAATCCTTCAATGCGCGCGACTAACCGCGACAAAAGAAGGGCTGGCGCTCACGACGTATGACCAGGAAGTCGGCATGCGCTATCGGCTTCGAGCCGTTGAGGTGGACCAACCGGGCGAGGCGCTCGTAATGGCGGAACGACTCGGTGCGATTGTGCGCGAGTCCCGGGACGAAACGCTTGCGCTGGAGACGGACGAGCACGTGCTGCACATCCGAGGAACGGACAGTCATTTTCAGATTCTCGGCCAGGACGTGCGCGAGTTTCCGCCCGTGCCCGAGGCGGAAGGGGAGCCGAAGCTCGTTGTGAAGCTGGGGGCTTTGCGAGAAGCGGTGGAGTGCACGGTCTTCGCCGCCGCCCGGGAGAACACGCGATATGCCATCAACGGAGTATTGTGGCAGGGGCGGGGCAAGCGTCTCCAGTTGGTGGCGACCGATGGACGGCGGCTTGCGCTGTCCAGCGCCGCCATTGTCGGGGGGGCCGCGGAGGACGTCCACGCGATTGTGCCGACGAAGGCTCTGGGTTTGTTGGGGCGTCTGCACGCGGCCGTAGATGAGGAATTGGCAGTTCAGCTCACGCCCAATCAGATTGTGCTGCGGACGGAGGCGGTGACGATCAGCAGCGTCTTGGTCGAGGGGCATTTCCCGAACTGGGAGGCCGTCATCCCGGACGATCTGGACAAGGCGGTGGAACTGCCGACGGCGGACCTGTTAAGCGGCGTGCGCCGGGTGGCCTTGCTGGCGGGCGTCGAATCGCGGGGCATCCACATCTCGCTGGGACCGGATGCGATGGTGCTCACGAGCCGTAGCAGCGAGGAAGGAGAGGCGACGGTCCGACTGCCGATCAAGTATGAGCAGCCGCCGATCGAGGTCGCGTTCAATCCGGAGTTTCTCGTGGATGCGCTGCGCGTCTGCCAAGAGAACGTCAGGCTGGAATTGAAGGAGCCAAGTCGGCCGGGCGTCATGACGAGCGGGCAGAACCTCAAGTACGTCGTGATGCCGGTCAACCTGTAGCGGTGCGGGACAGTCTGATCGGGTTATGGATTGACAGGGCGCGCCGGGTTGCGTGAGCTAGACAAGCGGTCGTTTGCAAGGCAGAAGCTTCAGCCCTGCCGGGGCGTCAAAGAGGTCGGACCGGTTGGCATGGCTAGGCCGCGGCGTGCGAGACGTGTCAGGCGGGGGGCGCGGGGTAGGTTCGATGCGAAAAGACCGGCTTGAGCAGGCGGCGCGCTGGCTCGCGGGCGGCCGACGCGGCTACCAGCCGGCGATGCTCGGGATGGCAGCGGAACAGGTCGTGCAGCAGCTTGAGCGGGGGCGCACCGCGAACGACGGAGAGTTGGCGCAGGCGTGGTTAAGGGCTGTGCCGGCCGAGCATCTAGCGCATAGCAGGGTGGAGGGGCTCGTGGGCGGGCGGCTGAACGTTCTGACGGACGGGGCGGATACAAAATATGTGTTGGCTCGGCTTTTGGGGAAGGCAGTCATCGATGCGATGAATCGTGAGTTGGGGGCGAGGTTGCCCGGGCGTGCGCCGGTGGTAAGGCATATCCGATACCGAGTCGATGCCAGGGGGCTGGCTTGCGAGAAGACTAATCTGTGAACGCATCATCGACAAATTCGCATAATGCCGCGTCGTCGTCGTCGGAAGGCGCGGGCGAGGCTGCGCGAACAACGCTGGGAGCGGTGGGCGGCGCGCCCGCCGAGAGGGAGACGAAGCCGGTTGGGGAAGCTGCGCCGTCTGCGGAAGAGGCCGCGCGGGTTGCGGACGATGCGGGGCAGCATGGGGAACGCGCAACGCCTGCGGAATGGTCAGGGGCGCGAGGCGGGGAACTTTACGATGCCGACAGCATTCGCGTGCTTGAGGGCATGGAGGCCGTGCGGAAGCGGCCGGCCATGTATATTGGCGACACGCAAATGCACGGTCTGCACCATCTCGTCTGGGAGGTGGTGGACAACTCGCTCGCCGAGGCGCTGGCGGGGTATTGCCGCAACATCCGCGTGAAGATCAACGCGGATGGAAGCTGCACCGTCATCGATGATGGTCGCGGCATCCCGGTCGAACCGAAGTCGCTTCCGGATCATCCGCAGCTCGACGGCAAGAGCGCGATGGAGATTGCGTTGACCGTCTTGCACGCAGGTGGGAAGTTCGACCGCCGGTCGTACGCGGTCAGCGGCGGCCTGCACGGCGTGGGCGTCAGCGTCGTCAACGCGCTGTCGGAGTGGATGGTGGTCGAGGTGCAGCGGGGCGGCCGGCTGCACACGATGCGGTTCCAACGCGGCAGGGTCGCCAAGCCGCTGGAGATGATCGGCGAGACCAGCCGCACGGGCACGCGCGTCGAGTTCATGCCGGACAAGGAGATTTTCAGCGATCGGAGTTTCCGCACGGAGACGTTGGTGACGCGGCTGCGCGAACTGGCCTATTTGAACGAGGGCTTGCGCATCCAGTTTGAGGACGAGCGCATCGGACGCAGCGAGGAGTTCTGGTATCAGGATGGGCTGCGGGCGTTTGTCGCGTACATGAACGAGGGCAAGGAGGGGCTGCACAAGGTACAGGTGCTAAGCGCCACGGACGACGATCGCCGGCAATCTTGCAAGATCGCCTTTCAATTCAACGACGGCTACAACGAGCAGGTCCTCGCCTTTGCCAACAACATTAAGAACCGTGACGGGGGAACGCATCTGTCGGGCTTTTTGACGGGCCTGACGCGCACGCTGAACGGCTACGCCAAGAAGAGCAGTTTGATCAAGGGCGAATTGCAGCTTCGTGGAGAGGACTGGCGCGAGGGGCTGACGGCGATCGTCTCGGTCTCGGTGTCGGAGCCTGCGTTTCAAGGGCAGACGAAGGACCGGCTGATGAACAGCGAGGTCGAGTCCTTCGTGCAGCAGTTGACCTCCGAGCAGCTCGGCAACTGGTTGGAGGAGAACCCCGGCGACGCCAAGCGCGTGATAACAAAGGGCGTCCAGGCGGCGGTGGCGCGGGAGGCGGCTCGGAAGGCTCGGGAGGCGACGCGCAAGAGCGCGCTGTCCAGCGGGAACTTGCCGGGCAAGCTGTGGGACTGCCGTAGCCGCAAGGCAAGCGAATGCGAGCTGTTCCTGGTTGAGGGCGACTCGGCCGGCGGCTCGGCCAAGCAGGGGCGCGTCTCGCGGGTCCAGGCGATCCTGCCGCTCAAGGGCAAGATCCTCAACGTAGAAAAGGCCCGGCTGGATCGGGTGCTGTCGCACGAAGAAATCAAGACGATTATTGGGGCGTTGGGCTGTGGCGTGCCGGGTTCGGAGGATTTCGACACGAGCAAATGCCGTTACGGCAAGATCATCATCATGACCGACGCCGACGTGGACGGCAGCCATATTCGCACGTTGCTGTTGACGTTCTTCTTCCGGCATATGCGCTCGCTGATCGAGGATGGCTACCTGCACATCGCCCAGCCGCCGCTGTATTTGCTCAAGCGAGGCAAGCAGGCGAACTTCGTGCTGAACGATGCGGTGTTGGACAGCCAGTTAACGAACTGGGGTCTGCAAGCGGCGAAGCTCGTTGTGCGTGAGTCGAGCGCGGATGGGCAGACCTGCCTAGGCGAGCGTCGCCTGGCCGGCGAGGAACTGGGGCAACTCGTCAAGGTGTTGGACGAGATCGCGTACGCCGAGCGCGTCCTACGGCGGCGCGGCATCGTCTTGGAGGCCCTGTTGCGCATTCGGTCGGGCGGTAACGGGCGGTCCCTGCCACGCATTCGGGCGGTGGTGGGGGACGACGAGTTTTACTTCGCGGACGACGACGGATTCAACCAGTTTCGGCGGGGGCTGCAGGAAAAGGGCGGCGCCGTGGAGGTCGTCGACGGCGGGCTGAGCCTGTCGGCCGTCGATCAGGCGGACGCGGCCGAGCGGCGCGTCGTCCGGTACGAGTTGCCGGAATGCGCCGCGCTGGAGCAGTCGTTGGCTTGGCTCGAGGCGGAGGGCTTGGCGTTGAGCGACTACTTCGCGGCGTGTGAGGAGCTCGTGACCGGGGAGAAGGCGCCGGCCAAGTACGTTCTGCTGCTCGGCGACGGCGAACCGATCGACTTGGAGAATTTGGCGCGTGTTCCCGCCGGCGTGCGAGAGGTGGGTCAGCGCGGCGTATCGATCAAGCGTTTCAAAGGCCTGGGCGAGATGAACCCCGAGGAGCTATGGGAGACAACGCTGGATCCGGCGCAGCGGCGGCTTCTGCGCGTAGCGATCACGGAGGAGAAAGACGACGCGGAGCAGCTTGAGGCGGACGGGCGAGCTGCGGACCGCATCTTCTCCATCCTGATGGGCAACGACGTCGAGGTCCGCCGGAGCTTCATCGAAACCAACGCGATTCACGTCAAGGACCTCGACGTCTAGAACGAATCAGCATGACGGACAGCGGGCATCGTCGGGGGGCGCTGGCGGTCGCGTACGAGCGCGTGCGCCGGCCGGAGGCGGTGTTGGCGGCGATGGTGTTGTTGTTGTACGCGCCATCGGTGCCGGGCGATTTTGCGCTGGACGACCATCGTTGCGTTCGGCTGCTGCGCGACTGCGCCGAGGGCCAGGCCGATACCCCGCAGGTTTATGAGTTTTTGTACGGCGGCGAGCAAAACGCTGAGGCGCGCCGGGCCGGCTGGTATCCGTGGTGGGTACAGGATGAGGTGCGGTATCGGCACCTGCGGCCGGTTGCGGAATGGCTGCTCTACGGGCAGTACCGGTTGTTTGGCGAGAGGCCGGAGGCATACCGGCTGACGGCGATGGCCTTGTATACGTTGGGCATCGTCCTGGTTCTCGCGTTGTATCGCGTGGTCGGGGGCGACGAGCGCGTGGCGCGGTGGGGAGCCGCCGTCTTTGCCGTGGCGGCGTGTCACGCGGTGCCGGTTGCGTTCATCTCAGCGGAGGCCGACGTGCTGGCGTTGGTTTGCGTGGTGGGGGCGATGCTGGGGTGCGCGCGGTTCGTTCGGCCCGGGGGGGTTGGTGGGCGAGGCGGGGGGTGGTTTTGGGTCGTCGGTGCCTTGTTCG
>CAZERK010000112.1:0-9262 GCA_964514515.1 uncultured Planctomycetaceae bacterium | reverse complement strand
TTGACTGGCCAGCCGGACGCGGCCATCGCGCTCGAATGCAGAACAGGTCCTGTAAGCTGAATCTGTGAGTAGGCCTCGCCGTCGACCGGGCGATTTACCCGGCTAGGCTTGCGGCGGCGGCTCAGCAAGCGTGGCAACGTCCCACGCCGGAAGCATGCTCGCGCGTAGCAGGCGTCAGAGCGGCGCCTCTTCGCAGCGTTGCGTACAGACGTCGCTCCTGGCGTCGTAGAGCATCAGCCGGCCCATAGGGTCGCAACGGAGTAGACCAAATCGTCGTACCCGATGGCCGCGTCCTCGTTGACATCGGCAGCGCAGCGCTGCTGGGGCGACGCGCCGGGGTCCAGCAGGACCGAGGCATACGGCTGGATGTCCCGACCATCCACGAGGTCGTCATCGTTGACATCGCCCCGCGTGCAGGTCACCTCTTCGACAACAAAGCTGAAGGCGTCCAGTTGCACGTCCGCTTTGCTGACCGGCCAATCCTCCGGCGGGGTCGACAGAGGCTCCCGGACGTCCAGCACGTTCGCCCGACCGTTCATCAGGTGAAACGTGTACGTCCCGGGCGTGCTGGGCGAAGGAAAGGAGCCCTGCGCGACGACTGGAGACGAGGGGCCGACAAACAACGGTTGAACGACCACATTAAATCCCGCGATGGGATTCTGAACGCCAAACGTGTTCTGGCTCCCGCTGATCTGGACGAGGTTCGCGGGCATACCTAGCGGCGTTCCTCCGAAGGCGAAACCGCTGGGCGCCGGGTTCGAGCTTCCCAACGGCCGGTCAAACTTCTCCATGCCGCTCCCCACGACGGAAGCCGGCGGAATGTCGAACAACTCCGGGTTGCCCGGGGCCTGCTCAAAGTCCACGCACGCGAGCGTCAAGCCCATGTTGTCTCCGGTCGAGCACGTGCTGCGCGTCGAGACCGCCGCCGTCGCGGCCGCCTCCGTATGGGCCGCATGCGCGGCGACTCGCGCCGCGCGAACGAGCAACTGAAGCGTTTTCCGTTTGAATGTGGGCTCTCGTGGCCTGGCTGCTTGGCCGAAAACTCCTTGAGCACCTCGAAATTGGTGAAGGCCACGTGCCCGAGCTCATGATCGAGGAAACCTAAAATCATCCGTTCCAGGTCGTCATCCATCGGCTCGGGGAGTGACGGCAGGAGGATTCTCTTGCCATCGGTGCAGGCACAATCGTCCTGGCACAGGATGGTCACGCCGAATTGCTCGGTCAACGTTCTCGCCAGCCGTTCAAGCTGGCCTTCGAATGGGTTGGTGCGCATTGTTTCTCCTTTCGCGCAAACGAAAAGCTCCGCGCGTGTCACGTGTGATCACCAGCACGGCCCAGGTATTACTTTGATGAATTTGTCTTGCCCGCCATCGGCCTCACGTCATGGTCAAACGTCTCATCGATCACCTTGCGATCCTCCGGCGGCACCTTGTTGAGGATGCAGGCCGACAAGGCACGCGGGAAGTCGTTGCCGCGGGCGAGCCGGGCGCAGAGGGCGAGCAGGCGGCGGGTGGTGATGACGGTGGTCAGTTCCTCCTGGGCGTGGGCCTTGCGGAGGTCGCCGGCGGCTCTCAATCAGCGGCGGGTCAGAACGGCGCTTCGTCGTCTTCGATCGGCAGTTCGGTGGGTTCGTAGGGCGGGGGGTAGGACGCGCCGGTGCCGGCGTCTTCATCGGGGATGTAGGGGGGCGCGGCCAACTCGAACCGCGTGAACTGCGCGTTGAAATGCAGCTCGACCACGCCGGTCGGGCCGTTACGCTGCTTGTCGACGATCAGTTCCGTCTTGCCCTGGATCTTCTGGAATTGCTCGCTTTGCTCCAGGCGCTTCTTCTTGTCCCAGTAGTACTCCTCGCGGTGCAGGAGGATGATCACGTCGGCGTCCTGCTCGATCGCGCCGCTCTCGCGCAGGTCGCTCATGCGGGGACGGTTGCTCGTGCGCTCCTCGACCTGGCGGTTGAGCTGGGCCAGGGCGACGATGGGAATCCCCAACTCCCGGGCCAGGGCCTTGAGGCCGCGGCTGATGGAGGAGACTTCCTGCTGACGGTTTTCGCGCGCGGCCTTGCGGTCATACATCAGTTGCAGGTAGTCGACGAAGACGACCTGGATCTTGTGGCGCATCCGGAGGCGCCGCGCCTTGGCCCGCAGCTCCATGATGCTCATGCCGGGCGTGTCGTCCACGAAGATGGGGTATTCCCTCATGCTGCCGGCGACGAGCTTGAGCTTGGTGATTTCCTTGGCGGTTAGCCGCCCGTGCCGCAGCCGGAACATGTCCACCTCGGCGTGGGAGCACAACATGCGTTGGGCGATTTGCTGCTTGCTCATCTCGAGCGAGAAGAACGCCGCGGGGATTTTCTCCGCGAGGCCGATGTTCTCGAGCATGGACAGGCCCAGAGCGGTCTTGCCCATGCTGGGCCGGGCCGCGACGATGATCAGATCGCCGAGTTGCAGGCCGCCAAGGAGCGAGTCCAACTCCGGAAAGCCCGTCGGAACGCCGGTATAGCCGCCCTTGGAGAAGGACTCCATCGCGCGCAGAGTCTCGTCGAGGCAGTCGCGGATGGGAGCGGCCTGACCGCTGATGCGCTGCTCGGCCACGGCGAAGAGCCGGCGCTCGGCGTCGTCCAGGACGCTGGCGGCCGGCTCGGCCTCGTCGTAGGCGGATTGCAGGATTTCACCGGCGCACTGGATCAAGTCCCGAAGCATCGACTTGTCGCGGACGATTCGGGCGTAGTACTCGCTGTTCGCCGAGGAGGGGACGGAGTTGCAAAGCTCAATCAGGTATTCCCGGCCGCCGACCTGATCGAGCAGGCTCCGCCGGCGCAGCTCGTCCTCCAGGACCAGGATGTCGATCGGTTTGTCCTGCTCGAAGAGGTCGAGCAACGTCTCGTACAGCAGGCGGTGGTCCGCGCGGTAGAAACGATAGGCGTCCTCCGGCGGGATGATCTGGACGACGAGCCCGATGGCGTCCTTGTCCAGGAGCATCGAGCCCAACAGGCCCATCTCCGCGTCCAGGTTGTGCGGCGGCAGTCGGCTCGCGGACTGCGGGTCAATCGTCCGCCGCCCCGGCGTCGATGGCGTCGTCCCTGGGGTCTGCAGCGGCGCCGTTGTCCTGGTCATCTTCGGCCTGCCTTTCGCCGTCCTCGGCCGCATCAAGATCGACGGCCGCCTTCTCTGCAACGACCCAGACCTTGACGTGCGTGTGGATGTCGTCGGCGAGCGACACGTCGACTTCCTGGGCACCCACCTGCTTGATGTTGGTCGACATCTTGATCTGGTCTGGATGGACGGAATGGCCCTCGTCCATCAACGCCCGGGAGATTTCGCGCGGACCCACGGACCCGTACAGATGACCTTCCGGGTTGCAGGCGGCGCTGATTGTAACCTCGACGCCCGCCAAACGCTCGGCCATGGACCTCAGGAACGCATGACGCCGCTCGCGATCCTCGGCGGCCTTCCGCTTGTCTTCATCGATGATGCGGAGGTTGGCCTTGGTCGGAACCAACGCCAAATGGTGGGGAATCAAGTAGTTCCGCGCATACCCGGAGGAGACTTGCACGATGTCTCCGCACAACCCGAGATGGGGGATATCCTTCCTCAACAACAACTTCATCTTGACGACTCCTATCCGCAGAACGGCATAAGGGCGATGAACCGGGCGCGTTTGATCGCCTGCCGGGCTTCGCGCTGGTGCTTGGCGCAGTTACCGCTGCGCTTGCGGGCGAACTGCTTGCCTTGATTCGTGACCAGCTTCTGAAGCACGACCAAGTTCTTGTAGTCAATTTCCTCGGCCTTCTCGCGACAGAAGCGGCATTTCGCGGCCTCTCGCGTGCGCAGCCGCTTGCGCTTCTTCTGAGAGGCGGGTCGGGCTCTGCCTTGAATCGCCATATCGTCGATACCCTTTCAGATCAGGATGCCTTTCGATGCCCTGCCATCTTGATTCTTCATCGTCGTCGCGGCGTCTCGTCCGTCCGCGACGCCGCGCCCCGGTCGGAATCCGTGCTTGGCTCGGCGTCTCTCACGCACGGCGCCCAGGCGCTCCGGACTTCAGTCCTTGCGTCGCCGCACGTGAACCGGCGAGCTGTCTGCTTCCGCAATAACCTCCTGCGTGGCCAGGGTCCGCTCAAAACGGAATATCGTCTTCGGGCGGCGGCATGTCGTCCGCCGGGGCCGGTTGATCCGCGTCGTACGCCGGGCGGTCCGCCTGCGGCGGAGCAGAGCGCCGCTGCGGCGGGGCCGATCGAGAGCCGCCTCCACCGCCTCCTCCTCCGCCTCCCTGGGGCGAATCCAGAAACTGGAAACTGTCCGCGACGACGGAAAGCTTGCTCCGCTTCTGTCCGTCCTTGCCCTCCCATTGATCGAACTTCAACCGCCCCTCGACGAGCAGGCCGCGGCCCTTCGACATATACTGGTTGAGCGTCTCCGCCTGACGACCGAACGCGCGGCAGTCCACGAAGCACGCCTCTTCTCGCATCTCGCCGGTCTGCTGCGATTTCCAGCGACGATTGATGGCCAGGCCGAACTCGCAGACCGGCGCGCCGCTCGGCAGGTACGAAAGCTGCGGATCTCGGGTCAAGTTGCCGGCGAGAATCACCTTGTTGAAGTTCGCCATCTGACCACCCTTTCACGCCTCTGGCGGCCTGGCTGAATGCCGCCATCTCTCCGATTGAGTCGCCCAACCGCTACGCGCGCGCCAGCCTCGGACGATGCTCTTTGCCATTGCAAATCGCTCTGAATCGCCGTACGCAATTCCGAGGCAGCAGGTAGCGGCCGACCTCCTGGTCGGCCGTAGAATCTGCCCGTTGCGACGCTCCGCAGCGGCCGAGCGAGATCTCGGCGGCGACCAACTGCGTCGCACGATGACGCACGGTGATCTAGTTCCCCGAATCCTCCTCGTTCTCGCCCTTATCGAGTTCGCTCTCGCCGCCTTCGTCGGCGGCGTCCCCATCGCCCGCCTTGTCGGCCGACGCAGCGCCGTCGCGATCCGGCTCGGACCAGCCCGCACGCGGCCTTCGTCCTTCGCCCATGCGTCCCGGAGGGCCGGAGCGAACAGGTCGGCTGCCCCATTCTTCACCACGAACGGGCGCCCGCGGCGGTGGATCGGCCGCCAACGCCTTCTCGATCTTCTCCGGCGTCATTTCGTCGCGCCGAACCACGAGAACGCGGAGCGCCCGCTCGCTGAGCTGCACGTCCCGCTCCAGTCCGACGATCTTCTCCGGCGAAGCCTCGAAGAAGATCAGCACGTAGAGCCCTCGCTTATGCTGTCCGATCTGGTAAGCCAGCTTCCGCTCGCCCCCGTTCTTGACGCCGATGTCGTTGGCTTCTGCTCGGCTCAGGATGCGGTTCACGTCGGCCTCGGCCGCCGGCCAGTCGGTGGCGAGGGCCGGGTCCAACAGAAACATCGCCTCGTAGGTTCTCACAATTCGTCTCTCCTCAAAGGCCCGGCGATCGCCGAGCGCGTGCGCAGTTCGACATCTCCGAGCCCGGGCGGCAGCCGGCGACCGGCCCAAGCGGCCAAGAATTCGATGCCTCACCCCGCTGCCGCAATACGAATCAGACCATCACCCTCATGCGTCCTCGCAACGACGACCTGCGTCTCCCTCCGTCCGGTCGGTCTCCAAACGGTTCGTCAGGTTCATCGCGGCGCCAATTCCTTCTCGCAACCAGCACGCCGCGGCGTCAGCCGCCCGGACAATGGTCTGATCCGCTTCAGCCCGCTCGTGCGGCCAGAAGGGACTCAGCACGTATTCCGCCAAGTCGCCGCGCTCGGGACGCCCGATCCCGATCCGCAACCGCGCCAGTTCCTGCGTCGCCAGGCACCGCAGGATGTCGTCCAGTCCCCTCTGTCCGCCCGCCGAGCCTTTCGCCCGCATCCGCAGCTTGCCCAGCGGCAAGTCCACGTCGTCCGAGATCACCAACACATCAGCCGGCGAGCATCGGTAGAACCGCACGGCGGCGATGACGCTCTGGCCGCTGCGATTCATGTACGTCATCGGCCGCAACAGGCTGACCGGCTCGCCAGCCGACAATCCTGAGGCCAGCAGCCCGTGAAACTTCCCGCGCCAAGCGCCGAACTGCCAGCGATCGTTCAACAACTCGGCGACGCGGGCCCCGACGTTGTGGCGGGTCCCCGCGTAGGACGGCCCCGGATTGCCCAAGCCGACGATCAGCCTCATACTCGCACGCGCGAAGCAGCCGCAGGCTACTTCTTCTCCGGTTCCTCTTCCTTCTCCTCCTTGCCCTTGGCGATGACCTCGGGCTCGGTCGACGTCGGGGTTGCCGACTCCGCCACGGCCTCTGCCAGTTCCGCCTTGACGACCGGCATGCGGACGACCGCGATCACGGTCTCAGGATCGGTCATCGCCGTCAGGCCAGGATCCAGCGTCAGGTCCTTCACGTGCAGCACCTGATCCAACTCCAGATGACTGACATCGACCCGGATGACGTCGGGGATGTTATTGACGGGGCACTCGATCTCCAACTCGGCCAGCGCGGGTTGAAGCGCGCCGCCCTCCGCGACACCCTTGGCCGTGCCGCGTAACTCGATGTCCACGTGGACCTTCACCCGTTCGCTGAGATCGACGCGCGTCAGGTCGACGTGGAGGATGTGGGCGCCCAGGTGGTCGTACTGAGCGTCCTTGAACAGGCAGGACTGGTTCTGCCCGTCGATGTCCAGGTTCACGACGTGCGTGCCGTGCCGAAGGTGCAGTTCCACGTCGTGATAGTCCAGCGAAACCGGCAAGGCTTCCTGGCGGTGGCCGTACACGATGGCCGGCAGCTTGCCGGCGCGTCGGAGACGGGCGGCGGCGCGGGACCCCGCGACTTTGCGCGGCTCGCCTTTGAGTGTTGGTATCTCCATGACTGAGTCCTCACATTCGATTGAACAAACTGCTGACGGATTGATGCTTGTGGATGCGGGCGATGGCCTCGCCCAGGATGTCGGCCACGCTCAGGATGGTCAGGACCGGCAGACGTTGCCGAGCCTCGTTTGACGTCGGAATCGTGTTTGCGACGGCAATCTCGGTGAACGGAGCCCGCTCCAGACGCTCGAAGGCCGGGCCGGCGAAGACCGGATGCGTCGCCGCCGCCCGTACGCTCTTGGCGCCGCGCTGCTTGACGATGCGCGCCGCCTCGGAGATCGTGCCGGCCGTGGCGATCATGTCGTCGACCATGACCACCTCCCGGCCTTCCACGTTTCCGATGATGTTCTCCATGACGGCCGTGCTTCCGCTGGTGCGCCGCTTGTCGATGATGGCCAAGTCGCAGCCGAGCCGTTCGGCGAACACCCGCGTGCGCTTGACGTTGCCCACGTCGGGGCTGACGAAGGTCACGTTGCGGAAGTCCAGGCCCTCCCAATGCCGGAAGAACGCCGGCGCCGCGTGCAGATGGTCCACCGGGATGTCGAAGAACCCCTGGATCTGGGCGGCGTGCAGGTCCATGGTCAGGACGCGGTCGGCCCCGGCCTCGCTGATCAGGTTGCTGACCAGCTTGGCCGTGATGGGCGTGCGACCTTCGTCCTTGCGGTCCTGCCGAGCGTAGCCGAAGTAGGGCAGCACGGCGGTAATCCGCTTGGCCGAGGCCCGCCGCAGGCAATCGATGAAGATCAGCAGTTCGAGTAGGTTGTCGTTGACCGGCCGACAGGTCGACTGCACAACGAACACGTCGCGGCCTCGAACGTCGTCGTGTAGCTTGACGAAGAGCTCGCCGTCGGGAAACGTCTCGATGTCCGCCCGGCCGCGCGGGACGTCCAGGTAATTGCAGATGGCGTCAGTCAGAGCGGGGTTCGACCGGCCGCTGAAAATCTTCAGACCGTTTGTCGTTTCGCTCATGTACGGCTCTTTCTCTTGAGAGTCTCCGACAGCATCCTTCGCCGCGTTCTCACAAGCCTCGAAGCGGCCCAGACCGAAGACTGCGGCTTGCTCCATCACGCACAGCCGGCTGCCGACGCGCCGCAAACGCACGACCCGCTCGGGCCGAAGGCGGCGCCGTCCTCGACGACCGTTCCATCCGCAAGGTACGCGAACGGGCCGATCGTGCAGGATTTTCCGATCCGCACGGCGCCTTCGATGTACGTAAACGGCTTGATCGTCGCGCCGACGCCGATCCGGGCACGGCTGTCGATCCACGTATTCGCCGGCGAGACGATCACGACGCCTTGTTCCAGCCAGGCCGCCTGAATCCGTCGTTGCATCAATCCGGCGACATCCGCCAAATCCGTTCGGGAGTTGATCCCGACCGCATCTTCGGACGGCACCCGAACCATCGCGCTAACGAGACCGCCGTCCTGTCGGATGACGGTCAGGGCGTCTGTGACGTAGTACTCGCCCTTGGCGTTGTCCGTCTGCAGCTTCGGCAGGGCGGCAAACAGGGCCTGGGCGTCGAAACAGTAGTAGCTGGGGTTGACCTCGTGGATTTCGAGCTGCCGCGCGTCGCAGTCACGGTGCTCGACAATCCGCTCGAACCGCCCCTGGGCGTCGCGGATGATCCGTCCGTAGCCGGTCGGGTCTTGCAGGACGGTCGTCGCGATGGAGGCGGCGGAGCCGGCCCGCCGATGGCTGTCCAGCAAGGCCTTGAGCGTCTCCGCATGGACCATCGGCATGTCGCCCGCGATCACCAACAGATCGCCCCGAAAGGCCTCAAACGCCGACGTGCACATCGAGACGGCGTGCCCCGTGCCGTGCTGCTCCGCCTGCTCGACGAACTGCACGTCGGGCCGATCCAAGAACGCCGCGATCACCGCCTCCTTGCCGAAACCCACGACGACGGCGATCCGACCAACGCCCGCGTCGCGGCACGCATCGAGCACGTAGGCCAGCATCGGCCGGCCGCACATCTCGTGCATGACCTTCGGCAGGTTCGTCTTCATCCGCGTGGATTTGCCTGCGGCCAGAACGATCGCGGCCACGGGACGAACCGAGGACGAAACCTGCGGATTGGCGATGTTGGGCGTTGCTTGCGTCATCGCGCAGCGCGCTCCAGGTGCTCAGCAAGAGACTACCCGGCGAGGATTCGAACCTCGACCAGCAGGACCAAAACCTGCTGTGCTACCATTACACTACCGGGTAGTAGCAAACGTCTTTCTATAAGCTACTGGCAGCGGCACCCGCCCGGCGGCCCCGAAAGGCAATCGGGCATGCAACTCGGCCTTGTCGGCCAGATTGGACGCGGCTGCGATTGGGCTTCTCCCGAGGCTAAAGCATCCGGCCGCGTTGCTGGATGCCCTTCGACCGCCACCGCCTTCTGGCGCCATCGGCCGACCCCTTTAGAGA
>CAZERK010000111.1:0-9278 GCA_964514515.1 uncultured Planctomycetaceae bacterium | reverse complement strand
CTGTTCCGGCGTGAACGCCGCCCGCACGTCCGACGGTATGACGCTCATCTGGTAGCTGTTGGGGATGGAGGCGATCTGCGCCGCGGTCAGGTATTTCGCGGTCTGGGGCGTCAGCGTCTTGAATTGGAAGTAGGCCAGCGTCCGGACGTTGTCCGCCACGGCGCGTTCGGCAAGCTGGGCGCTGGTCAGCGCGGCCGCCTGCGCCGTTGACAAGGAGCCAAACGTCGCCTGGTCGAGCATGGCGATCTGTTCCGGCGTCGCTTCCGAGATTTGCGTCGGTGTCAGCGAGCCGACGACGGCCGAGAACTGATCATAGCCCAAGGAGGCGATCTGCGCCGCCGTCAAGGCATGGAGTTGGTCGGCCGACCACCCCGCCAGCGTTTCCGGGCTGAGCTCCGCCAATTGCTCGGCCGTCAACCAACTGATCTGTTCCGGCGTAAGCGTCAGGGCCGCTAGCTGCGCGGCCGTCATCGCCTGTAGCTCCTCGCGCGTCAGAGCATCGGATGGGGACGATTCGTCGCCTGAGCCCGTCGCGTCTCCCGTCCCGTCGGACGGTCCTTCATACGCCGCGTCGGCAGCCGCGAGAAACGTGCCGTGCTGCGAATCGTACACGTACTCCGTTCCGCTCGGGCCGAGGTACCGATTGTCGGCGGCCCCCTTCTTCCAGTTGTCCGCGACCGGCGTGCTGAGCACCTCGGTGAAAAACGCGTTGGAGCTGCTGGCTTCCGAACCGGCGGTCGCGTGGTCCAGCACGGTCCGCCAACCGAGATCGCCGTTCATCGCCGTGCGCACCCCGGTGAGGTGAATCGCGCTGCGAAGGCTCGCCACGACCGCCTGTTCCGCGGCACGTCGCGCCTCAGCGCGATAATCGAGATAGACCGGCATAGCAAAGGCGCTCAGGAGCGCCATGATCACGACCACCGTCACAATCTCGATGAGCGTGAAGGCGGAGGCAGGCCCGCGCGGCCCAGCGCCGGACGGATGATTATGCCGCGTGCTGATGGAATGCGCCTTCCGCAAGGGTCGCTTCTCCCCTGGCCGCCCGATGGCAAGCCTGCGCTCCTGTCTCCATCACGTATCGGCCTGACCCCCGTGACAATTCACCATCGGCTGCGACTCTTTAGCGGACGGCAAACACGACAGGGCCGTCCGCCCCCAGGGATGATCGACCGTCGGAGCGCCTCGGCGGCCCAACTGGGCAGGCGGAGTACGCCACGGTGACACAGCTGCACCAAGCGGTCCGCTAATTCTCGTGCGTTTTCTTCGCCAGGAAGTTCACGCGGAACCGGGACCGCACCATGTACCGGACGCACCGAGGACGGGCGACCGTCGGCAGCGTCTTCATCGTGGCTCACAGCAGGCACTCAGAGCCTCGCCGTGGTTGGCATGATCAACCGGGGCGAGGACGCATTTCCCGACGGCCTCGCCAACCCGACCCCACGGCAATTCCGCCTGCGCAAGAGGTACGATGTGGTCTTTCGTTTCGTGCAGGATGAGAACTAGCGGCAAGCGGCGAGGACCGCGTCCGTGGCTTTCGCTTGCTCCGCCATCGCGATACAATGGCTGGGGCAGGCGCGAAGCAAAGAAAACCGGGCCTTTCAGGAGACGGACAACCTCCCGGCACGCCGGCGCCGCGCGTTAGCCTGTCCGCCAGAGGAGCAGAATTCATGTCACCCGATGGAACTCCACCCAAGCGCTTCATCACGATCCAGGAGCACATCACGACGCAACAGCGCCACCATCCGACCGCGACCGGCGGCTTCAGTTGGTTGCTGTCCGGCATCACGCAGGCCGGCAAGATCATCTCCGCCAGCGTCCGTCGGGCGGGCATCCTGGACGTGCTCGGCGAGGCCGGCGCGTCGAACGTCTTCGGCGAACAACAGCAGAAGCTCGACATCCTCGCCAACAAGACGATCGAACTGTGCCTGGGTTACCGCGGCAACGTCGGCATCATCGCCTCCGAGGAACTGGACGAGCCCAAGGTCCTCGCCAAGAGCGGCCCGACCGGCCGGTACATCGTTGTCTTCGATCCGCTCGACGGATCGAGCAACATCGACGTGAACGTCTCCGTCGGCACGATCTTCTCCATCCTCGAGCGCGACCCGAACGGCTTCAACGAGGATAACGTCGTCGCCGACGTCCTCCAGCCGGGCGACCGCCAGATCGCGGCCGGCTACATGGTCTACGGCTCCAGCACGGTGCTGACCTACACGACCGGCGACGGCGTGCACATGTTCACGCTCGACCCGTCCGTCGGCGCTTTCGTGCTGGCCAGCGAGTACGTCAAGATGCCGGAGACCGGCAAGATGTACAGCGTCAACGAGGGCAACTTCGATTCGTTCCCCACGGGGTACCAGGAGTACCTCCGCTGGTGCAAGACGGAGGAGGCTGGGCCGTATACCGCGCGGTACATCGATTCGCTCGTGGCGGACTTCCATCGCACGCTGCTGCGCGGCGGCATCTTCCTCTATCCGCCGACCGCCAAGTCGCCACAGGGTAAGCTCCGATTGATGTACGAGGCCAATCCCATCGCCTTCCTCGCGGAGCAGGCCGGCGGGGCAGCCACCGACGGGGAGCAGCGCATGATGTCAAAGGTGCCCAAGTCACTGCACCAGCGGACGCCCTTGATCGTCGGGAGCAAGGTCGAGGTCGAGCGCGTTCACAAGTACCTGGCGGAGGCCAAGGAGGAAGCGAGCTGCGGCAAACGATGCGCATCGTGACGTGAAGAAAAGGTGTCAGGATGATTATCCGACGGATGCGGGAAGGGATTCCCGCACGAGTGGGTGCGAGAACGGAATCTCGCACCAGCGGCGCGCCGGACTCGCCCCCGCGACAGCCGTCAAGAAATTCATCCTGACACCTTTTCTCACCCCGCGCCTACCGGAGTCTCCCGGCATCCTGTTTAATCCGCGTATGGCAGGCAACCCAGCTTCTTCGCAGGATGCGTGGACCATCGGCCGGCTTCTGACCTGGACAGCCCAGCATTTCACGGCACGGCAAGTCGACGAGCCGCGTCTGGCTGCGGAGCTGCTCCTGGCCAAGGCGATGGGCTGCGCCCGCATCCACCTCTACGCCCGTTTCAACGACGCGCCGTCTGAGCAGAGCCGATCCGCCTTTCGCGAGATGGTCCGCCGAGCCGCCGAGCACGAGCCCATCGCCTACCTGGTCGGGCACAAGGAGTTCTATTCGCTCGATTTCTGCGTAACGCCGGACGTGCTGATCCCGCGACCGGAGACCGAGTTGCTCGTGGAGCGCGCCCTCGTCCGGTGCAACGAACTGTCCGGCGATCGCATCGACCTGTTGGACGTCGGGACCGGCTCCGGCTGCATCGCGATCACGCTCGCCAAGCGATGCTCGAAGGTGCAGGCGGCCGCGACGGACATCTCGGCATCGGCCCTGGACGTCGCCCGTCGCAACGCCGAGCGACACGGCGTGACCGACCGCATCCGTTTCTGCGAGGCCGACCTGCTGGACCTTCCGGCCGAAGCCGTGCCGGACGGCGGTTTCGATCTGGTCATCTCCAATCCGCCGTACATCGCCGAGACCGAGCGCGACAGCCCGCCGAAGAACGTCCGCGACTACGAGCCGGCCGCCGCCCTGTTTGCCGGCCCGGACGGCCTGGAGGCCTATCGCCGGATCGCCGCCGGGATCACGGATCTGATGAGGCCGGGCGGCATGCTGGTTGTCGAGGTCGCCTTCGATCGGGCAGCCGCCGTGCAGGAGGTCTTCGCCTCCGCGGCCGGCGCGCTCGGGTCGCCCCGTCGGTACAAGGATCTCGGCGGGATAGATCGCGCGCTGGAGTTTAGACTATCGCCATGAGCGACTTGGCCGCCCGCGACTTCCACCGCATTCTCTTCATCAAGCCCAGCTCGCCGGGGGACATCATCCACGCGCTGCCCGTGCTGCACGGGCTACGACGACGCTATCCGAAGGCGCATTTGGCCTGGCTCGTTTCGAGTTCGTTCGCCGACCTGATCGAGGCGGACCCGGCCATCAACGAGGTCATCCGTTTCGACCGTCGGCGTTTCGCGCGCCTGGGCCGCAGCCTCCAGGTGACGCGCGAGTTCATCGCCTTCGTCCGGCAACTCCGGTCTCGTCGATTTGATCTGGTAATTGACCTTCAAGGACTGTTCCGAAGCGGGTTCCTCGCCTACGCATCCGGCGCCGGCGTTCGCATCGGCTTCGCCGCGTCTCGCGAGATGGCCTGGCTCTTCTACACGGACAAGATCCGTCCCGACGCGCGGGCCGCGCACGCAGCAGACAAGAACTACGCCATCGCAGGCTTGCTCGGCTTCGAAGACCAGCCGATGGACTTCGACGTCCGCCTCGCCGTCGCCGACCGTGCGCGAGCCGCCGAACTCCTCAAGACAGCGGGCTTCCTGCCGGGCGAGCGGTACGCCGTCCTCGCCCCGGGCACGCGATGGGAAACGAAATGCTGGCCGTCGGAACGGTTCGGCCGCCTGGCCGCTGTCATCAAGCAACGGCATTATCTCGATTCCGTCCTCGTGGGCGGCGCGGCCGACGCCGCCCTTGCCGAAGCAGCCGTGGCCGTCTCCGGCGGAGCCGCCAAGAACCTCTGCGGCAAGACGAACTTGAGGCAACTCGCGGCCATCGTTGAGAAAGCAGCCGTCGTCGTCACGGCTGATTCGATGCCCATGCATGTCGCAGCGGCGATGAGGCGTCCGCTCGTCGCGCTGTTCGGCCCGACGGACCCGCTCCGCACCGGCCCCTACGGCTGCCAGCAGGACGTGCTGCGTTTTGACCTGCCCTGTTCCCCGTGCTACCTGCGTCGCCGCCGCGATTGCCGCCACGGCCATGCGTGCATGCAGCAGCTCGAGGTCGAGATCGTTGCGGAAGCGGTCGGCGCGCACCTCGTCTCGTCGACCTGGGGCGGCACGAACGTCGAAGCCGGGGGCGGGTCACCCGAAGAGATGGCTCATCGCGTCCACGATGTCATCGATATGACGACTGACCATCCACATCGGCAGGCCCATCAGGGCCAAACCCAACAAGACGAGCCCCGCCCCCGTCGTTGAGGGAAGCTGGGCGATCGATGACAGCCGCTGCTCGACGAGGGTCCCGAATTCGCGGGCGAAGCGGTCGGCCGTCGCTCGGTCGCGGGCCTCGATGTGCAGCGTGACGTTGCGAAGCAGGGGGAAGCTCCGCAGCCGAAGGATGATCTGGCCGTCGTCGCGGTACCAGTCCTTCCCATCCCAGGCGCCGGACGGAACCATCGAACGCAGCGCGCCCGCGACCAGATGGGCCGCACGGGCCTCCGAGATGTTGTAGATCACGAAGCCGGCCGCCGACCGCGGCAGCGCGGAGAAGAATATCGCCGCCAGCAGCACGGCCGGAGGGACGAGCAGCCACCATGCAGCCGTCTGGACGAGTCCGGACAGCGGCCAGACGAGCAGCGGCGCCAGGACGCTGCTGAGCACGATGAAGTCCGCCCGGCTCGTCATCAGGCACGGCCGCGAATGCGTGTTGACCAATCCCAGGACCAGGAAATACAGGGCAATCGGGGCGACGTTGCCCACCAGGAGAAACACGTCGACGAGTTGGTAATCGACTGCCGACACGATGGCGCCCCCGAGACGAGCGAGCCGGGCTACTTCGGATCCTGTGCCGGTCGATCGACGTGCTGTCCGACCTCCGCGACCTTCCGGTACCCTAAGTATTTTACAACTTCCAGCACCTCGGTCCAACTCGGGAACGGACGATGGTTGGCCCGCTTGTATTCGTCCATCGCCATGACGAACGTAAACTGCTCGTCGTTGAGCTCGCCTTCCTCGGCCGAGCGCCTTGCGTCCGCGCGCCGACGCCCCGGGCCGCGCCGACGCTCCAGGCCGCTACGTCGATCCACGAAGCCGGCTCGCCGGTCTTCGCCGCGGCGCCGGTCGCCGGCGGTCGGTGCATTGCCTTGCCCTCGGCGTTCGGTCGGCTGCGGTTGTTCCACGGTCTTGCTCCCTCTCACGCCGCGATGCCGGCTGCCACGACCGCACGCGACGGGAAGCCGCCTCACGACGGCCCTTCGCGTCCTCCCCAGATTGAGGTCCGCGACGCATCAAGCAGCACACCCGCTTCCAACCGGTGCGCCTTCGCGCGGCTCCGCGCCTTCATCTCCGTCGGTGACGCTCGGCCCTTTATTCACCAGCGGCGAATGGTCCACCCCGTGACCGTCACGCCGCGATGACGACCCTCTATCGTACTGCCGTTCTCAGGGGCCGTCGTCATCGCCGTCCAAGTCGTCTTCGTACTCCTCGCCGTCGTCGTCCTCGTAGTCCTCCTCCTCATCATCATCGTCGTCTTCGTACTCGTCCTCATCCTCGTCGTCGTAGTCGTCGTCGTAGTCGTCGTCGTCCTCGTCCTCGTCGCCTTCCTGCGAACGAGCGGCCAGGAGTTCGGAGGCTTCGACAAGCCGGTCGGCCGGCACCGAGACGGCGATCCCGCAGCGTCGGGAAACGTCGGGATCCACTTCGATCCTGGCCGCGATGTGCTGCTGAGCCAGATAGCCGCAGCAATCCTTCGCCTCGGCCACGGACTTGGCAAACATGACCTCGACAAAGTTCTCCGGCTCGACCTCGACCCCATCGAGGATGTTCCCAGAGCCAACACCTTCATCGACCATTTCCACACACTCCCTAAGCAACCCGCGGCTCCGATCTCTGCCTGGAGACCTTCCCACAAATCGGCCCGCGCTCACGCACCGCGACGGGGTGGAGGTCTGCGCCAAAACAAGGCGCCTACCACAATAGTGAGTCCCGGCACCCATTGGCAACACCCCTGTTTCATCGCGGCACTAAGCGCCGCGATCGCGTCCGTGACCTATCGACGGCCCACCAGCTTCAACTGGCGGCGGCAGAGAAGAAAGGCGCCCCCCACCCCGTCGGCTGGAATTGTGTAACGTGCAGCGTCAGACTGTCAAGGAATCCAAGGAGGGCCAACCGGCAAAGCCAGGGCAATCGCATTCTCGCCGTGTTGGCCGCGACGGCGTACGTCTGAACAGAGCCGTCCGCCGCGGCGGGTCGCGGCTCTGTTTGGGAGAATGCAATTGCCCTGCCGCCATAGCCCGATCGCCTCAGCTAGGTTCGGCGGCACGCGGCGAAGGGGACGGGCGACCAGCCAAGAACGGCCGCCGCTGTCATCGCGGAAAACCCGCGAGGCGCCTGTCTCCTTCCGTCTTCAACGTCGGTGACCCTCCTCCCCCCAGGCGGGCACTCTACTGACAGCCGGTCGCGCCGGGGCGGCCGAAATGAAAAAAGCCGGGCCCGCCCGATGGAGGCCCGGCGATTCGTTGTCAGCCATCATCGCTCGAAAGCTGCTTCACAGTCCCCCGCTGGCGAGCCGCCAGAACCACGGCGTCTGCCCGTCGGCGATGCGAAGCGGCGTCCGAACGCTAAACGTCGCCCCGGCAGCGAGTCCCCTGGCCAATATCGCTGCCGGCCTTCTTGCCGACGCCGACGGGCGATCCCTTCCCGCACGGCTCGGCCTGATCGCGTCGGGGCATACGGTCCCGAACGGCGCCGTCTCCGCCGTAGGCTCCGGATTTCGCCGACCCGCGTGCAGCCTTGCCCTGACAGCGTTGATCCTTTTCGCTCTTGGGCGTCTTGCCGCCGTCGCCACATCTCGATTGACAAGCGGCCCCTTCACGATACCAAGAGCCGCAGCGACAACTGGCACCCCGATTGTCACCGCAGCGGCCTCCGGCATGGCGGTCACTGCAGCTACGATCTCCTCCGCATCGGTGTCCGGCATCGCAGCCACGGCCATCCCGGCAGCGGCAACCGCGGCCATCCTTGCTGCCGCAGCTCCGACAGATGGCACAGCAGCAGTCGCGGCAATCACAACCGCGGGCGCCGACAAACGATCTCTTGCTGCCAACGCCACAGTCACGACCTCGATCGTCACCGTCGCGATGCCCCCAACTGTGGGAATCGCATCCTCGGCGATCACCGCATCGGCAACCCTCGCCGCGACCGCGGTCGCTCGCGCAGCCCTTACCGCAGGTGCATGCTCGACCTTCACCGCATCCGCAGGCACACCTGCACGCCTTGCCGCAGGTACACGGGCGGCCTTCGGCGCACCCGCAATCGCACCTGCATGCCTGGCCGCATGTACACGCTCGACCCTCGCCGCAGCCGCAGGCACACCTGCACGCCTGACCGCACGTGCAGGGTCGCCCCTCGCCACAACCGCAGTCGCATCCCCGACAGCCTTTGCAGCGACAGTCGGTCCGGTCCTTCTCACCGCAGGCGGTCTGGCACGCAGCCTTGGCTGGGCCGCTTGACGTTTGGGAGAGCAGGACGGTCTGGTCGCTGATCGCCGTCGCCATGACCGACTCCGCCGTGCTCCACAGACTGATACAAGCTAACAGACTCAACACCAGGAAAACATGCTTCTTCATGAATTTGCTCCGTACTAGAAGCACCATACGCTTCGCATAAGACTCGACTGACAGCCAAACCCGATCGGCCCGACAGCCGCCTCCGCCGCCGCGACCGTCCCAGGCCGGCCGGGACGATCGGCGCGCAGCCATCCCGGGGCCATCCAACGGGAACAACTTGGTGGGGCTTGAATCAATCCAGCCAGGTGCAAAGAGCCGCTTGCCGCACGTTATGAGATGAGAATTCGGGAGGTCCTCGCGAATCGGGATTCCAGCCTGCAAAGGCAGCGCCCGACGCCGCGGGGGTCCACGCCTCCGCCGGGGGCACGTCAATCGTGGCCGGCCGGGGCGGGAGTCGGAAGCTCTCGTGGGGCGGCGTCGCCACGCTCTTTGAAACGCAGCAGCAGTCGCGTTGCGAGGAGACGGGCCAGGATCGCCTTTCCTGCTTCTGCTTGGCGGCTTTGCACGCGCAGCAGCACGAGCCGCATCGAGCGGCGGTGCGAGCCGGCGGAAGACGGTGGAAGACCGCGGCACGTGCCTTCGGGCACAGGCACAGCGGCTGCGTCAGAACCGCCAGGCACAAGCCGAGGCGTAGCAAAGCACCCATACATCACGCCAGAATCGCCAGATATCCAAAGAAGCCCCCGCCACCCCCCTACACAGCTATCGGGGCGGAGGCGCCAGTCCGCCCCAAGTCTTCCTTCATTCTAGCGTATGGGCGGCCCCTGTTCCGTCACGTCCGTGTAACAGACGCCTCGTCGAGCAGGGCAATCGCATTCTCGCGATCAGAGCCGTCCCGACAGGTCGGGATGAGGGAGCGGTCATGCGTCTCGCTGGGAGAAAACCGCTTGCTGACGCGCGCGGCCCAGTTCGACCTGCGCCCCTCGGATACTCA
>CAZERK010000110.1:1960-9337 GCA_964514515.1 uncultured Planctomycetaceae bacterium | reverse complement strand
CAGAGCCGCGACCGTGAGGGAGCGGTCAATCCACCTTGTTGCGTGGCCGCTTGCTTACGCGCGCGGCCCTGATCGAAATGCGGCTTCGGAACTGGCTCTACTCTGCGCGAGCGGCGCGCGGGTTCCGAAGCAGAGTCAAGTTCTTCAAACACGCAGCGCGCATTTCCAGACCGCGCCGTGCTCCGCGAACACGGCACACCCGGTCCGCAGGGCCCGACTCCGAGAGTTCCGAGAATGCAACGACGAAGGCCCCGAAAGCGCGGCACGGAGATTCTGGAATCGCAGCCGTGCAAGCCGGCGGATCAACCGCGGTGCGCCGGTCTTCTCCGCAGTCCACCGTGCTTGCGGATGAAGCGGAACAGGCTCTGCGTGTGCCGCCAGCCGGAGAGGCTGAACGGGTTTCGGCTCATGCGGCGATGGGCGTGGACGCACTCGACCTGAGGACAATACAAAACGCGTTGGCCCCGTTGCCAAGTCCGGTAGCAAAGGTCAACGTCCTCGAAGTACATGAAGAAACCCTCGTCGAAGACGCCCTGCGGCCCGCAGTCCTGTCGTCGCAGGAACATCGCGGCACCCAGCCCCCAATCCACGTTGACCGGCTTGGACCGATCGATGTCCTCGCACAGATACCGCCGGAAGAACGGCGGCCGATATCCGAGCACCCGCGCCGGACTGCGAGCGTACAGCACGACGGGCCACGTATAGAACCGCCGCACGGAGAACTGGATTCGGCCGTCAGGGTATCGAAGCAACGGCAGGAGAACGCCGACGTCAGGATGGCCGGCGAGATAGTCGACGGCTCTGTCCAGCGCGCCGGCCGTAACCTTCACGTCTGGATTGGCGATCATGATCGTCTCGCCACGACTGGCTCGCAGCGCGCGGTTAATGCCCGCCGCGAAGCCTCGATTGCGAGACTCCAGGATGGTGATCGAAAACGACCGCGTCGGCAGGCGCACGGCGTCGGCCGGGGAGTTGTTGGTCACGACCAACTCAATGGATTGGCGGCCGGCGTGCCGCGAGAGGGACTCCGCGAGCTGCCGCAGTTGATCCGAGGAATGGTAGTTGACCGTAAGAACGCTCAGCACGGTTCCGGGTTCCCACCTACAACGAAGACGGCTCCCGCGTTCGCCGCATCCTTGCCCCAAGGTGCAGCGTCCTCCAATCCCGCACGAGCCGGCCGGCGACGGCTTCTTCTGACACGCGCGCGAGTTTGCGAATCTGCCGCCGCTTCCGTCGAATCCAGCCGCCGCATCGCATCGCCGCCCATTTTCCTGCCAGATAGGGACTCAGGCAGCCCTGCCGGAGCTTGTTCGCCGCCTGGAGGCACAAGAAGGCCGCGTGCGCCGGGAGACGCCGCCACAAGAGGCCCCGCGGCATGTTCGACCACCAGACGATCTCCGCGTTCCTCGCGGAGTTGAAATGGTAACGCCATCCCTTGGGGTGATAGGACGCGCTGAGATGGTGGTAGCAGACGGACCGAGGGGCGAATACGCACCGATAGCCGGCCCAGGCCAGCCGAAAGCCGAGGTCCACATCTTCGTAGTAACTCTCGAAACGCGCGTCCAGGAAGCCCACGCTCGACAACGCTTCTCTGCGGTAGAACGCGGAGGCTCCGCTCGGCGAGAAGATTGTCTCCTCCAGCCGGTCTGCCGTCTCCTTCGGTTGCAGATGGGCCCGTTTCACCGCTCCGCCCACCACGGAGTAGAGGTCGCCAGCCGTATCGATCAGGTGCGGCGACTCCGCCAGCAGCACCAGCGAAGCCGCCGCGCCGACATCGCGGTGCTCAAACGGCCGCAGCCCTTCCGCCAGCCAGTCGGGCGCGACGTGCGTATCGTTGTTCAGCAGGACGACGAACGGGGTCCGCGCGACTTGCAGACCGCTGTTGCAACTCGCGGCGAAGCCTCGGTTTTTCGGATGGCGGATCAACTGCACGCCGGACCAGGCGTCTCGCACGTACGCCGCGCCTTCGTCCGTCGAGGCGTCGTCGACGACGATCGCTTCCCAACGCGGTTCGCTCTGCCGGGTCAACGACTCAAGCAGCCGCGGCAGAAACGTCATGCCGTTGTAGTTTGGAATGATCACGGTCGCGACGGGAGTTGCCATGCGCCTCGAAACGGTCACAATTCGCGAGTCGTCACATGCAGTCGGCGAGACGCGCCGCAGTATAACGGAGCGTCGTGGTGTCGGCGAGCTTGCGCACGTCGCGGGGCCATCGACGGGTATCCTGGGCCTTTGGTTGCGCTCCCACCGGAATGGGAAGCCCAACGTCCACCACGCGTCGAAGGCGCGACCGCCAGGACACGGCCCTCGGCATTGCGAGGCCCGGGCGACGCCTGGCGCCGCGCAGCGCGCGCACAGCGTTTCGCCGGGACGGCTCGCGGATGAAAGACGCCAGGACTGCCAAGGGGCGGACAGTTCTTGAAGCAGCGAGCGTCACACGATCGGACGTGTTCGTCGATGTTCGCGCGGCGCCGTCGACCAACCAAGCGAAGGTCCACGGCCACCGAGGGGACCGCGGCCGATGCTCGCGAACTCTCTTCACAAGTCTTGCGCCGCCCATTCGACGGCAGGCAGCGGAAACGATGCGTCCGGAAAAGCGACGGGGCGATCGCCCGCAAGCTCCCGAGATTACGTATCTTCCGGCAGACCGCTTCTTGAGATTGCGGCTGGATGAATCTCGGATGCCCCCTCTGGCGAAGAAACGCCTATTCGCGAATCGGATGGTGAGGCGGCAGGCCGCGATTCTGGATGATCTCGCAACGCCGATTACCGGGCGTGGACGCTCCCGTATCGAATCGGCTTCCGCGTCCGAACGAAAGGGCTCGGCAAACACGTAAGGCAATAGCTGATGAGTGCGTATTCAGGTGGGGACGCAGCCGTTTTGGCTGTGCGATGCGTCACCGAAGGGAAACAGATTCCGGGAGATTCGGCGCCAACCCTCATGACAACAGATTAGAAATCGGGCAAATAGTTGAATTGTTCGCGGGGCGTAGGCTACAATCCTGCGAATGCCGGCCCAAGGGTGCGTGCCCTCGGGTTCCGCAGACGAAGGCAGGCGATATAACCTTATTCAAGGCTGCTGGCCGACTCGTCGTGCGTCGTTTTCCTCCTTCTCGATACGCGGCGAGTCGGCATTATTTTTGCGCCGTGTCGGCCTCATTCCGGCGCTGAGTCTGTACGCTTCCCACGTCGAGCTGGCGCAACGCCTGCGCCGATTCGGGGTCGGACGCGATCGCGGTGCCGTGGACGTGACACCTCATGGACGGCGCGTGTCGACAGGGCTCGCGAGGATCCGCGCCGATGCCTGGGCAGACGTGACGCCTCGCAGGCCGCAAGCGCGGGCGGCTGCAGCGTTTCTCGTTTGAGTGTAGAGTCGCCCCGGAGCCTGCCCGCCTGTGGTGGGAGGGCGACGCAGTTTCGCCAGGGCCGACCTGTCGCCCTATGCATCGGCCGCAGGGGGCCGACGCTACACGCGAACGTGAAGTACGCGAAGGAAAGGTCGCGCCGTGTCGCGCCCCCCCAGCGATGCCAACCGACGACTCCAAACCGAGACGAGTATCAGATCTTCAAGCCCAGGATGCGCGCCGCGAAGAAGTAGAACGTGGCCGTCACCAGCACGACGCCGACGAAGTTGATGATGAGGCCGCTGCGCACCATCCGCCGCATCTCGACGTGGCCGGAGCCGAAGACGATCGCATTGGGCGGCGTGGCGACGGGCAGCATGAACGCACAAGAAGCAGAGATCGTCGCCGGCAGCATGACCATGAGCGGATCGAGACCGACGGCCTGACTGACCTTGGCGAGGATGGGAAGCATGACCTGCGTCGTTGCCGTGTTGCTCGTGACCTCTGTCATGAAGGTGAGAAGGAGGCACGTGCAACCTACGACCAGGATGGGCGAGCCGATGGGAATCGACGCGAAGACCTGACCGCACCAGAAACTTAGCCCACTGGCCTGGAAGCCCGCCGCGATGGAGAAGCCCCCGCCAAAAAGCAGGAGGATGCCCCAGGGCAAGCGTTGGGCGGTCTGCCAGTTCATCAGCCGCAAGCGACGATCGGGCCCCTGCCCGCCGACGGGAACCAGGAACAGCAGGCCGGCCATGCCGAGCGCAACGGTCGCGTCATCGATGAAGCCGGCGTGGAAGAGCCGAGCCGGCTCGCCCACGGGCGTCAGCCACCGCTCCAGAAAGCCCGACCATCCGTAGTCCGTCTCGCCGATGGGAAGGCTGCGCGTCATCCAAAGCACCGCCGTGGCCAGGAAGACGGCCAGCATCTTCGCCTCCGGCCGCTGAATCGGCCCGAGCTTGCGCAGGTCCTCCGCGATCACCTCTCGGCCCACGGGCAGCCGGCCGCGCGCGACCGGACAGGTCACGCGCACCAGGATCAACCAGATCACGGGCAGGAACACGACGACCAACGGAACGAACAGCAGCATCCAATGCCCAAACGTGATCTCCGGGGCGTCTGGAAAGAGCCGGGCGTACTGGCCCTTGAAGGCGATATTGGGCGGCGTGCCAATCGGCGTGGCGACGCCGCCGATGCTGGCCGCGTAGGCAATGCCGAGCATGAGCGCGGCGCCAAAGTTGGCGTGGGCCTTTGGGCTGCTATGGGCATCAAACTCCCCGACCGCGGAGATGATCGCCAAGCCGATGGGCAGCATCATGAGCGTTGCGGCGGTATTGCTGATCCACATGCTCAGCACGGCGCTGGCGATCATGAAGCCGAGCACGATCCGCGACCGGCTCGTCCCGATGAGACGCACGATGTGCAGGGCGATGCGCCGGTGCAGACCCCATCGCTCGATGCCCAAGGCGATGATGAAGCCTCCCATGAACAGGAAGACGTTGCTGTTGGCATAGGGAACAGCGGCCTCCGCAACGGGCATCACGCCGACGATCGGGAACAACACGATCGGCAGCAGCGACGTGACGGGAATCGGCACGGCCACCGTGATCCACCAACAGGCCACGAGCGCCGTGACCGCGCCGGCCGCCAGCATCCGCCGGGCGCGCGTTTCGACGGCCTGCTCTTCCACCGCTTGACGCATCGCGCCGGCGTTGGAATCAGCACGCTCTGCGGCGCCGTCAGCGCCGCGGTCCTCGGCGGTCTCTCGCTGCATGACGGCCGCGACTTCCGCCTGGACGTGCTCGGCGAATCCCGTCCGAACAGCGTCGCGCATGCTTCGCGGCGTTGGAATCAGCAGCAGAAGGAAGAAGAGAACCAAACCCAACGCGAGGCCGACTTGCTGCGTCCTCGTTGGACCATGCTTACCGATGTCGCCAAGCGACTCCATGAAGCGCGTCTCGACTTGCCACGGTCAGGCTGCATCGTATCTGGATCGGAAACATGCGTCGAGGGCGCAGCCTGGAACCTTAGGATCCGTTTCGACCGGTCACGCGCAGCGGGGAGATCGGCAAACGGACGCACGGCGGCGGCGGCGAGCGAGCGCCATCGCGCCGACAAGCAGCATGATGAGCGAGGCGGGTTCGGGGACGAGCTGGAACGACACGGGATCAAAGGTCGTCGGGAACGTGTTGATGATGTACCGGCCAAAACGGTTGTTATTGGGATCGCCCATTTCGACTACGTACGTGCCCAACTTCTCCGTGGAGTTCGCCAGGAAATGCACGACGTAGTGGGCAAGGACATCGTCTGCATCGGGCTGCTCCGGCGTGAGCACGGAGACGAAATCCTCGAAGCGAAACTGGGCCGCGACAATTGAAGCGTTCTCGTTGCCCGTCGGCGGAGTGTTGAGCCTATAGGCGGAGCCGATCGCGCCCGTGTCCTCTGTTGCGAGCGCATCGAGCGTCAGGACGGCCGAGGGACCGGCGAGCTGCCGCCGCAAAAGAACTTGGACGGAGAACAGATCGTAGTCGCGAGGCGAACCAGAGAAGCTCTTGAAAACGATGTCGAACTCGACGGTTCCGGCGATGCTTATGATGTCACGAGTATTGTACGCGACTGTGAGGTTCTCGATGGCGAGGGTGTCCGCGCGCGCCGGGGACGCCGCCGCGAGCGCACTGACGCACAGCATCGCGAGAACACGGATCAGGCTGCGAGTCTTCCGCCGTCCTTGAAACATGCCTGCGCACTTCCCGAGTCGCGCCCCCAGGCGCATCGCGACCGCGAACCTCCTACGGCGCCGATTGGCACCCTCCTATCACGCTCTATTAGACCGTGCCGGCGCGCGCATTGCAAGCGTCCCGGCACCAAGAACCTCAAGATTATCGTACCGTACGCCCCCACGCAGCGTCGCGTCTATCGGGGGCGAGGGTTGCCATGGCATTTCACAGTTGCGCGCGGCCGCGCCGGGTCGCGGCCGATTTCCTACTGGGCCGGATCCTGTCGAAGACGGCCGATCCGTCGCGGCAGATCGATCTCTACAGGCGCACACAACCGTGAACGGTCTAAATCACCGGGCGCGATCTTGCAACGCAGACAGGAGCGGCCGATCTCCCGCTCGGCCGTTTCGGACACAGGCTATTCACCTGTGCCACACCATGCGGCGCTGATTTTGACGGACTGCTCACACCGCAGGCCACGACGCCTCACGGGCTGATGCAGCTTCCGTGCCCGTCGACGTCCTGTTCCACGAAGAGCGCGATCTGCCTATCCGTTGCGTCCGCAGCGCCGTCGCAGTTTACGTCGGAAGCATGCACCAAGACAGGATCGGTGATGACCCCGTCCTCTACATCGCGGATGATCTGCCGATCCACCGCGTCCGTGCAGCCGCTGTCGTCCACATCGGCCAGCAAACGAACGTCGATCTCGATGGAATACTCGCCTTGGTTGCCGAATTGGTCGCCAGTCGCCGTGCAATGGACGATGTAGGGCAAACGCGACGGACTATAGGCTGGGCGGTCCGGCGCGGTGTAGGAGACTTGGGCTGTTCCCGCGCCGCTGACGAGCGTGAACGCCGCTCCCGGCCGATCCGCAGGCGCCTCGATCGTCCAATCGAAGGAGTAGGACGTATTCGGCCAAGGATCATCCTGGACGGCAGCCGTGAACGTGATCGGGCAGGCTGTGCGAAACGGGATGACCAAGTTCTCGTAGACCCAGTCGCGATCCGCCGTCACGCTCAACGACAACAAGCCGCATTGCACATCATCGCAACTCGTTTCCCAACCTTGAAAGGCGCCGCCGGCGCTCTGGCAGTCGGCTTGCGTGAGATGCTCGCAACTGAGATTCGGAAGACAGCAGGCCTCAAGATCGCACGCATCGCCGAGGCCGTCACTGTCGGAATCCGTCTGGTCGGGGTTGAAAACCGTTGGACAGTCGTCCTCGTCGGCGCAGTAGCCGTCCTGGTCGAAATCGTATAGAGGATAATAACACCCGACGTAGCAACAGTCACATTACGCGTAGTCGTATGAAGACGTCT
>CAZERK010000110.1:0-1950 GCA_964514515.1 uncultured Planctomycetaceae bacterium | reverse complement strand
CCCGACCTGTTCTATTTCATAATGCGGAACTTTCTTACACACGTCGCAGCTATTACGATATCCTTCTTTGTCGGATTCCGTCTGGTCGGGGTTGAATTCCTCCGGACAATTGTCCTCGTCCGCACAGTAGCCGTCCTCGTCGACATCGTTGTCCGGATCAAGCGGGCAGAAATCGCACGCGTCGCCCAGGCCATCGTCGTCGGAATCGGTCTGATCGGGGTTGTACGCCGTCGGGCAGTTGTCCTCGTCGGCGCAGTAACCGTCCTGATCGATGTCATCGTCTGAATCGAAGGGACAGACGTCACACGCATCGCCCGCGCCGTCGTCGTCCGAATCAGCTTGATCGGCGTTGGCAACCGTCGGGCAGTTGTCCTCGTCGGCGCAGGCGCCGTCGCCGTCCTGGTCGTTGGCGGGATCATTCGGACAGGCATCACAGGCGTCGCCTCGGCCGTCCTCGTCGCTGTCAGCCTGAGACGGATTTGCGGCATTCGGGCACTTGTCTACGTCGCCGCAGACGCCGTCACCGTCCTGATCGTTGGCGGGATCGTGCGGACAGGCGTCGCAAGCGTCCCCCAGACCATCGTAGTCCGCGTCTGCTTGGCTGGGATTCGCGACCTCGGGACAGTTGTCCACGTCGCAGCAGAAACCGTCGTCGTCGTGATCGTTGCTGGGGTCGTTCGGGCAGGAATCGCAGGCATCGCCCAGTCCGTCCTCGTCGGCATCCGTCTGAGCAGCGTTGGCAACTGCGGGGCAATTGTCGCAGTCGTTCGGCACGCCGTCATGGTCGGCGTCCGGTTCGCACTCGTCCGGCACGCTGTTACCGTTGCAGTCGCGACTCGTCCCCAGCGCAATATCGGTTACGTCCTCGACGCCGTTGTTGTTGCAGTCGGCCACGGGAACGCCGGGCGTCTGGCCATCCTGCGGAAGCGTCCCCGACAACCAGCCGGCAATGGCTGCGAGAAAGCCGAAGAGACCCAGCAGGACAGGGAGAATCATGGTCAACGGCGCCCAGATGGCGATCAGGAGGCCGAACAACACGCCAACCGGGGCCGCAAGCGCCGTGTCGGGTTTGGACGGGCTCGACGAGCCTGAGCTGGAACCGGAGCCGGTCGTGCCGCCTCCTGCAGCGGAACCGCCCTGCGAAGAACCTGAGCTAGCCGAACGGGCAAGCTCAACCAACGGCGCGTTGGCGGCGACGTACGCATCGACGGTCTGTCCCGAACCGGCGGCGGCGCTCATCGGCCATGACGAAGGCCGGTACCACTCGACACCGGTCGGACTCGTGATGAGCGTCACCTCCTTAGCGGCGTTCAGCGTGAAGGAGACGCTCGTTCCGTCTCGGCTGACGGTGATCGCCCTGATGAACAGCTGGCCGGCGGCGAAATCGTAGAACCCCGTCACCTCGCGCTGCTCGTCGGGGAAGACGAGGCGGAACATCTGTCGCGCGGGATAGACTTCCACGGCGGTGGCGTCGTGGAAGGCGGAGCCCGCCAAGGTCTGCGAGATCGGGTGATCGGTGGACAGCGGGATGACGATCGGCTCGGCCCCGAGGTTGAGCAAGCCCGCGGAATCGCCGCAGGAGCCGACCCAGATGCTCACGTTCAGCATCAGGATGATGCAAAGAACAGCCTTGGCACGGTTGTTGAACCTGTCGAACGAGTTGCTCATGCTCCTGCCACCTCCTTGACTCAACCGGACGGGCGAGCCGACTGTACAGCGACCTCTCGAAGAGCCTGCCGCTGAGGTCCCGCGATCGCCCGTTGCGTGGTTCCCAGCCATCCCGGCGCAGTCAGACCTGAGTCCGCCCGGACTCCAGCGACGGGCGCTCGGGTTCGACCAGCGCGGATTCCAAATACCCGTCACGGCGCGCCCCCTGGTGCATGCGTCCGGCCTGCCTCGCGCCGACAGACTCCCTGATCCAGCAGTATATCAAAGAAGAGGCGGAATACG
>CAZERK010000109.1:0-9341 GCA_964514515.1 uncultured Planctomycetaceae bacterium | reverse complement strand
CGTATTCGTCAAGTCGCGGCGGGCGCAGGCCCCAGTCGCCGGCGGTGCCGCCGTAGATGCCGCGGCCACGCAGCCCGACGGCCGTGAGCACGCGGTGCAATTCAGGCGCGGTATAGGAGCGTTCGCGGAGGGTGTCGCTCAACCCGGCTTCGGGGGCCAGATCGGCCGCCTCGCTCCGCTCCGTGAGCGAGACCGGATCGAAGCGCCCGGACGCGACGTCGGCGTCCTGGTGGACACGGATCATGCGGCCGGCGTTGAGCACGTTCAGCAGCAGTCGGCCGGCGGGCCGCAGCGAACGCTCCACGTTCCGGAGGATCGCGACGTCGTGCTCCAACGGATCATCGTCGGGCCCCAGCAGGCAGATCGCCCCTTCGCACAGGCAGGCGACCGCATCGAACGCCTCCGGCCGCACGAAATCCACGGCGTCCGCCCGCACCCATTCGACCTGCACGCCGGCGGCCGCCGCCCGCTCCCTTGCGATCTTCAGCATACTCGTGGAGACGTCGAGCCCCGTCGCGCGGCAGCCCAGCCCGGCGAGCGGGACGCTGTGCCGGCCCGTGCCGCACCCCACGTCGAGCAGGGTCGTCCCAGGTTGCAGTCGGAGGTGTTCGACCAGGAAGGGAACCTCGGCAGCGGTGGCGCGCGTGAAGCACTGTTCGTCGTAGCGCGGAGCAAAGACATCGAAGAACCGTCGCCAGCTCGTTGCGTTGGTTTCGCTCATCGTGTTGTCCCATAGCGTGATGAAGCCGGCATTCTACCATCCTGACCGACGAGCGAGCGGCAAAAGGGGCAGACATGAGCGTGAGAGCCGCCGGCCTTGGCCGGCGGGCAGCCTCGACTGCGCACACAGGTTCCCGTCTGCAACGTCCCCTGCGCCCTATGCGGCAACGCTTCAGATGTCGCCACCCCTCGGCCAAGGCCGAGGGCTCTCAAAGGCATCCGATCGATGGGAGACGTGCGAGAATCCCGGCGCGCCGGGACTCGCACGAGCATCTTTCGCTCCGGCGAGGATTGTCTTTCTGAATCGCGTGGTAGCGGCGAGGGCTGACGTGCTCAGTCGGCGATGCGTGCGCGCGTCGAGGGGCGGCCGCGATCGAAGAACAGCGTCGGCAGCGACTTGACCAACGCGACCGGGTCGTAGAGGCATTCGACCTCGCCGCGGCAGTTGTACCAACAGGCCGTACACGTGTTGGACTGTCTCGCCTCGGCCAGGGCCTCCGTGATCCGCCGGGGATGGTCGCGATAGAGGTTGGCGACGGCGTGGGCCCGCTCCTCGACGCAGATGGCGACGTCGCCCACGGAGTCGATGTTGAAGAACGCCTGACCGGCCCGGCAGCCCGGCACGCCGCCGTCGAAATAGCGGTCGAAGTTGCCGAGAAACGACGGGTTGCTCAGGAAGTTCGGGTAGCGGCGCCGCAGGTCGAGCAGCTTGCGGGAGACGCCCCCGTTGCGACTGCGGAACCGGTCCAGGCCCGTCTTGCGCTCGCCGTAGGGCTGGACCATGAAGTACGCGTCGTGCTCCGCGGCGAGGCGGACGAGCGGCTCGATCTCGTCGATGTTGTCGTGCAGCAGCACGCATTGCAGGTTGACCCGTTGCCAGCGGTGCTTGCGGGCGCGGCTGAAGCTCTCCAGCGCGCGGACGGCCTGCTCGAACGCTCCTTTGACGCCGCGTCCCTTGTCGTGCCGTCGGGCCTCGGCGTAGTCGATGCTGACCGAAGCGCCCCAGAGGCCGGCGTCGAACAGCGCTTCCGCCAGCTCGGGCGTGACGAGGCCGCCATGCGTGGTCACGAACGGAAAATGATGCCGTGCGACGGCCCGGACGATGTCCGGCAGATCAGGTCGCAGCAGCGGCTCCCCGCCGGCCAACGAGACCAATAGCGATCCCATCGTCGCCAGCTTCCGCGAGCCTTCCTCGAACTGCTCGACGGTCTGCTCGGGCAACTGGCCCATCGGGTCGCGCCAGTACTGGCAGAAGGCGCAGCGGTAGTTGCACCGATAGGTCACCTGCCACGTACACCAGATGGGATGGCGTGACGCCCACGCCCTGAAGAGCCGCCACTTCTTCGTGGCGGAATCGATTCGGATCACGTATTCCTCTCCGGTCGGACCGCCCGACGATTTCCGTCGGTCCATGCGGTCCGTTCGGTCCAAGCAGTCAGGCGGTTGTGCGCGCTCCCCTTCGGGTCGCGGCTAAACGGCGGCCCAGGTCGCACCTGGGCAACGAGCGGGGCAGCGGCCAAACGGCGGCCGCCTTGCGTCGCCCGCTCAATACGCGACAATCTTCGGAGCGAGGGACTGTAACTGCAAGCGACCCGAGCCCGCAAGCTCGATCCCCGTTGCGGGCTCCTTCGTGCCCCAGGAGCGAGATACATGCGTCTGTCAGCCGCTCTGTTCGCGTTGATCCTGTGCCTGCCTCAGCCGCAGATCTGCATGGCGGCGAGTCATGAAGAGATCACGGTGACGCCTCTCGGCCTCAGCGGCGTCGAACGAGGCAGCAAGGAGATGGCCTATCGTCTGCCGATGGGCGCGTCCGGCCGCCTGGCGCAAGCCTACGTCCTCGTCGCCGCGCAGCCTTGGCAGCCGATTCGGCCCGAACCGCCGCTTGCGCCGACGGACGTCGAGGTCGATGAGGAGAATCTGCCGCTGGGGCAGGTTCCGGGCTCGCTCCGCATCACGATCGGCGGCAAGACGCTGCCGCCTTGGACCCTTGCGCCGCAGCCCACGGCCTACGTCATCAACGTCGCGACGCTCAAGGCCAATCCCGCCTTTGCCGCCGGGGACGTCAAGGTGACGACCGATCTGGAGACGACCGCCGAAGGCGTGAACGTGACGTTCATGGGAATGCCCGACCCGCTGCTGCTCAACGATCAGAAGGACGGGCCCCTGAGCGACTTCGCGGCCGCGGCCAAGGACCCCGACGTGAAGTCCTACTTCGAGGCCCTCGTGCTCGACATCGCGGGAGACAAGAAGGCGGCAAGGGACGTTTATACGCGACTTGCGCAGTCAAAGAACGAGACCGTCGGCCGCTTCGCCCGGCGGAATCTCAGACTGCTCGCGTACGACCTCCGTCGGCGAAAGCTGTCCGGCAACGTCCGGGAGCACGAACGGTGGGGTCAGTACCTGCAGCAATGCGGGCTCTTCGCCGCGGCGTACAAAGAGTTTGACGAGTGCCGCATCCTCGACCCTCTGCACCAGGAAAGCCAGTTCCGCGGAGGCGAGATGTTTCACCAGCTTCGAGCGCCGCTCCACAAGATCCTCCATTACATGGATCGCAATTACGAAGCCAGCGAGGTGGAGCGGCCCTCCGACTGGTACGTCCTGCTCGTCGTGCTCAATACCCGCGAGGGCGTCACGCTCTCGATTGACGAGAACGCCAAACCCAAAGACGAGTGGTTCTTCGCCGAGCGCATGATCTGGGGCGCCACCGGCGGGAACCTGCGCACGTGGACGTCGATCATCGATCTCCGAGACGAGACCGCCTTTCCTTACAAGGTCTACGGCGCCGGCGTGCCGGGACCAGCCGAGGACATCGTTCAGGATCGCGGCTGGTTCGATCTCGTGATCAGCGTGCGGCCGCGGTTGCCGAACGAGAAGGACGCACCGGTCCTGACCGTCGGCGGCAGCGAAGGGCCGCGCGGCGCCGCCTTGTCGTCGTTGTACGCGGACTGCACCTGGCAGGACTATCTGGAGGCGTTCAACCAACAGCTCGCGCGTGCAATGGAGTCAGGCGAGTCGGGCTTCCTTCCGCCGCTCGTCGAGGAGGCCCTCGGCTGCGGCCACCAACCCGTCCCAGACAAGGGCTACGGCGATCGGGCGGCTCTGCACTATCACATGACGCCCGCGCTCTGGCGGCGGCCGAAGGTCGCCGACGTGCCGGAACAGGGCTGCGCCGTCCCGCTCTGGAAGATCGAGGGCCCCTTTCCGATCGCCGGTCAGATGCCCAAGGACGGCCGGCCCCCGCGACACGTCCTCGACCCGTTGCCGGCCGGCGCCGCCCCGAATACACAGCGCGTCATCAGCGACGGCGACTTCGTGGATATCGCTGCGTTGTGGCCGGATGCCGGCTGGGCGTTGGCGCGGGCGACGGCGTGGGTCTACTCGCCGACCGACCAGGAGGTGCGCATGTGGCTCGGACAGAACGACCGCCTGGCCGCTTGGATCAACGGTCGTTGCGTCTACGAAGGCCGACAGGAGATCGGCAGCGATGCCGGTGACGCCGACGGCGAGAGCGGTAGAGGCTCTGGACGTCGCTGCATCGCTGATGCAGAAGATCAAAACGTCTGCGATACCGTGGCGTCCTGGGCGAGGCTCCGCAGGGGCTGGAACGAAGTCCGCCTCGTCGTCGAGTCCTGGCCGGCTCCGTGGAACAAGGGTTGGGGGGTCTGCGTGCGGTTTACGCATTGGGACAACAAGCCGATCGCCGGGCTGGCGTATCTCTACGACCGGCCCGACAAGCAACTGGTCGCGCCGTACGAGCCGCCGCCGCCCGGCTCCTATTACGCGTGGGAGAGCGTGAAGGACGATTATCATGATTCGCTGCCGCGGCTGGATTCGGCCGCGTTGGAGCGGATCACCGGCGTCAAGGGGCTGAGCATCAGCGGCGTCATCCGTCGCACCGCCGGTTTCATCGCGATCATGGCGCCGCAGCAGGAGCCGTCTGCGCGATACCGAGTCCTGCCGCAGCCCTGGCAGCCCGAGCAGGACCGCGACGTCCTGCTGAATAACGTGCTTGATTGGCAACGGGAGGCGTGCGCCGCCTATCGCTACTCGAAGGGCGGGCAGCCCCGCGACTTGCTCGTGCTGAAGCCGGAGGCCGTTGCCGCCTACCTGAACCTGTTGAAGGAGCCGGCCACGGCTGCGGAGACGTTCAAGGGTCTCCCGCCGGCCGACAGGGTGCTGGGGTACGTCGTTGTTCAAGGGGCCGCCTCCGATCAGTTCGCCTTGTTTGTGTTGGATACGCTTCTCGCGGCGGACGACAACTGGCCGATCGATGAGGAGGACTTGCTCGAGCCGGAGTCGTCGGTCTACGTTCCCAACCCCGCGCGCCTGCAGCCGATGGGCCCGTACGTGCCGAAATAGACTCGTGCCCGACTCGCATCTCTGTCTGGGCGCGGCCTGAACTGCACGGTTGTTTAGCCGCAACCCGAAGGGGAGCGTTGAATTCGTAGGTAGCGCAAGCAACGTCGAGTTCCAGAACGACCATGCGAGAAGAGACGATTACCAGCGTGCAGAACCCTCGCATCAAGGCCGTTGCACGCTTGCGCGATCGACGAGGCCGCGCGCAGTCCGACCTCATCCTCATCGACGGGCGTCGCGAGATTACGCGCGCCTTGGAAGGACAGGTCGCCATCGAGGAACTCTACTATTGCCGCGCGGTGCTGGACGGCTCGGCGGTCGACCAGGTGATCGCGCCGGCCCGACGCCGAGGCGGCGCGATGGTCGAGATCAGCGAGCCTGTCCTGGAGAAGATCAGCTACGGCAACCGCGCCGACGGCCTCGTCGCCGTGGCGAGACGGCCCGTCAAGCGATTGGCTGACCTTCAGATCGAGGTGCGACCGCTCGTCTGCGTCGCCGAGCGGATCGAGAAACCCGGCAACCTGGGCGCGATCCTGCGCAGTGCGGACGCCGCCGGCATCGACGCGGTGGTCGCCGCCGATCCCGTCACCGACGTGTACGGCCCGAACGTCATCCGCGCCAGCCTCGGGACCGTGTTCACGCGGCCGCTCGTCGAGGCGACGGCGGCGGAGACGCTCGACTGGCTGCGGCAAAGGGGGCTTTCCATCGTCGCCGCGACGCCTGGCGGTGACACGTCCTTCTGGCAACTCGACATGACGAAACCGACGGCCCTCGTGCTCGGCGCGGAGGCGGCCGGCCTCAGCTCGATCTGGCGACAGTCGGACATCGTGCAGACGTCCATCCCCATGCGCGGCCGTGCGGACAGCCTCAACGCCTCCGTCACGGCAGCCGTCTTCTTCTACGAAGCGATGCGCCAACGCCGACCGCAAACAGGCGGCCATGGGACCACCCCATAGCAAGCGGTGCGACTCGGCAATTGCCGCTGAAGCCGATCCCGGATAGCGTGAGCGCCGCCGTCAGGACACAGCGCACGCCTCGAACTCTGCCGGACCAGGCGTGACACCGAAGACGCGGCAAGGCAGACGCATTCGACGGTCATAGTATCCCAGATGTCCCAGGCGACCTGTACGAGTACGAGCCCCGACACGACGTCCTCGGCGACGCCCCCGACGCCGCGCCCCCCTACCCAACGACTCGCGTCCATCGAGCTACTGAGGGTCCTGGCGTGCGTCGGGATCGTCTGGTTCCACAGCGGAGCGACTGGCGCGATGATCGGCTATGGCGGCTTGCCGGCGTTCATGATGATCGCAACGGCCTTCGCCGTGCACCCGCACCGATGGCAAACGCCGCGTGCCGTCGTCACGACGAGGCTGCGACGGCTGATCGTCCCGTGGCTGTTCTGGTGCGTGGTGTACGGTCTGGCGCGTCCGCGTTCCTTTCACCTCACGCCGTCGCTGCTGCTCATCGGCCCCCGCCTCCATCTATGGTTCCTCCCGTTCGCGTTTGCGGTCACGAGCGCCCTGGGCGTCGCGGCCCTCAAGAGCGCCTATCGCCCGACGCCGCGTGCGCTGGCGGGGTGGGCCGTCGCGTCGGGCCTGGCGGTCATCGCGGGCGCGTACGGCCTTGCCTGTTTTGACGGCATCCGGCCGCTGGCGCAATGGGCCTTCACGCTGCCTTCCGTGGTGATCGGGATCGCCTTCGCCCACGCACCGGCGGGCAGCCTGCGCCTGGGGCGACCGCTCTGGGGCCTCGTCGCGCTCGTCGTCCTGGTCGGCGTCGGCGGCATCGTCGCGGAGCTTGTCGGTTGGCCGGGCCTGGCGACGCCCTACCTCTGCGGGACGCTCGCGTGCGCCGTCGCGTGGTGCGTGCCGGGCAAGGCGACGCCGGCCGTGCTGCGAATCAGCGGCTTGGCGCTGGGGATTTACGTCCTGCACCCCCTCGTCGCCGAGGTCCTCGTGCGTGCCGGCGCGCAATTGAGCCCCAACGCCGCCGCCGTGGCAACAACGGCGTTCTCCGCCCTGGTCATCGGTCTGCTGCGACGGACCCCGCTTCGCGCCTTTGTATAGGCGCCGCCGGCCGCGGTTGACAGCTACGCTCGTGCAAGTGCAGGCACGCCCAGTCGTGCGAGATAGAAATCTCGCGACAGGACAGTCTTAGCCCCAACGGGGCCGCGGCTTGTAGCCACGGGTGTAGCGAAGCCCGCTTGCGGGCGAAGCGAAACCCGTGGTGCGCATCGCCCCACAACATCCCGCCCTGAAAGGGCGGAGGCATCTTGCGTCGACGACATCCTCCGGCCCGAGGCGAAACGGTTCCTGGCCGCCTTCACCTTCAGCGAAAGGGCCGTGCAGGCGGCCGAGCAGTCCGATCTGCCGACGGACGTCATCGAGATGATCCGCCAGGCGCCGAAGTACCCCGAAGGTCGGGCCGTCTGCGTAGAGGTGAAGTCGGCCCGAGACCTGAAGGTCGCCAAGGCGCTGCTGGACATTAAGCTGAGCGCGTGAGACGGCGGCGTGAGATGACGTTCCGGGCAGCATCGCTCGCACCGCCTCGCGGGTCGCAGGGCGGCGCGATCAGCCATGCCGCCACGTTGCGGAAGCTGCGATGACTCGTGCGGCGAGTCCAGGCCGCGGCCGCCCGACTTGAAAGCCGGGCTGATTCTGGTATAGGAGAATCCTGCGAGGCTCCAGAAGAACCGCCCATAGCCGCGCTATTACCAGCGCCGCGCGGGACAAGACGCCCGTTGGATGGGGCTCGCAACGTCCCAGCCGAATCCTTGTTCCGCTGCGCACAGCGCCCGTAGCTCAGTTGGATAGAGCATCGGATTTCTAATCCGACGGTCGCAGGTTCGAGTCCTGCCGGGCGCGTTTTTGTTTCCGCTCGCGCGAGAATCCGTTCTCGCACGAGTGCAGGAAAACGAGGCTAATCGCATGGCTCGCTTCGATCGGTTCAGCGTGCTGACTCTCCTTGCGGTCCTTGCTCTCGCGTGCGTCCCAGCCTGTCGCTCCGTGACACCTGAAGGAGGGTCGGATCAGCCGGGCGACGCCGGCGCGACGATGACTGGGGGCGCGAGCGGCGAGGGCAGCGCCGGTGCGAGCGTCAACGGAACGGGCAACATCGATACGGGCGGTGTCCCCGCGGAGCGGCTCCAGCCGGCCGACTTGACGTACGAAGGCGCGTTCCGGCTGCCTGCCGACTTCAACTGGGGCGCGCGCGGGCTGTGCTTCTCCCCCAGCGGCGACGGCGGCGACGGCTCTTTGTTGGTGACAGGATTCGAACTCCTCTCCGACCCGGCGCACCCGGGCGAGTCCTGTTCGAACGCAAGCTGGAACTGCGGCGCCCACTTCGGCGAGGTCGCGATTCCCGCCCCTACTCTGGCGGCCAATTGGCAGGACCTGCCGGAAGCGGCGCTCTTGAGGCCGCTGACGCAGTTCGATGGGGGCTTGGCCGCAACCGTCCATCGCGAGTACGTCTTTGTCGAAGACCTCGCGTACGTCAGCCGGCGCGGATCGCAAACGCAGGACAAGCTCTATGGCTCGCTTGTCGTCTGGTACGCCGAGGGGGCGTACGGCGACGCCACCTTCCCCACCGTGTGGATGGCGAACGCCGACGGTACGGACGCGCGGGGCATGTTTCACGTCGGGCCGGACGAGACACCCTTTCACGGCCGCAAGATGGGCGCGTACCTCTTCACGGCGCCCGCATGGTACGCGGACCAGTATCTGGGCGGTCGCACGCTCGTGACGGGCCGATCACGCGGCACGCCGCTCGGCGCTTCGGAGCCCGTGACGACGCGCGGCGGCTCGCAAGGGCCGACGCTGTTCGCGTTTCGCGCGTGGGAGACCGACGACCCGACCGGAAACCTCGACGCGCTTCCGCTCCTCTACTATCGCGTCAGCTTCCCCGGCTGCGCGGGCCCCAACGTCGGCGCCCCGGCCGCCTGCGACTATCCCGACTTCACGATGTGTGACGACTGGACCGGCGGCGCGTTCGTCGACAACGGAACTCGGCGGGCCGTCCTGCTGCTCGGCTACAAGGGGCTCGGCGCGAACTGCTATGACGAGCCGCCTGTGAACTGCCATGACCCGTGCAACGATGCCCACGGCTACCATTGCCAGCCGTACGAACGCCAGGTCATCTTCTATGACGTGCACGCCCTCGGGCGAAGCGCGCGCGGCCAGCAAGAACCCTGGACTGTCCTGCCCTACACGATCTGGCGTCCCACGGAGTTCTACCTCGGCCCGACGGCGTGCTGGAACGCGGGCGGC
>CAZERK010000108.1:1967-9345 GCA_964514515.1 uncultured Planctomycetaceae bacterium | reverse complement strand
ACAGGATGATGAAGAAGGCGGTTAGTAGGACGCAGCAGGCCAGCAGCATCATGAGGTAGCGGCCCAGCCCCTGCGCGGCCCCCAGCTTCTGATGTTGGGCCTCGGGTGTCTTGACTTCGATGGACTCCGGCTTGCGGCCTTCGGCTTCGCGCTGGGCGTTGCGCTGCTTGATCAACGACTCGATCTCGCCCGCGATGCGCCGGATGTTCTCGATGCCCGGCTCGGCGACGACGACGTCGATCTCCTTGATTCTGTCCGGGATGCGGCAGAGCGACTGCACGTCGCTCAGCTTGGCCCAAACCATGGGCGCCTGGTTGACGCTGGCCCGTCGCCGGTCCACGACGCCGACGATCCGCATTCGCCGGACCGGCTCGGGATGCTGATGGTGGCGAACGAGGAGATCGTCGCCCACCGTCAGCTTGAACTCATCCGCGAGGAGTTGCTCGATGACGACGGCGTTCTTGTCATCGGCGAGAAGGAAACGGCCTGCCGCCAGCTTGTACGCATGAAACCGCGGCTCCGTCTCCGGGACGACGCCGGTTATCTCGATGCGTTCGAACGACGTCGCCGCCGCCATCGGAAGCGCGTCCTCCGATTCGGGCCGGGATGCGTGCGGCGCGGCCGTCACAGTCTCGTCTGATGCCGAGCGCGACGGCGTCGAAGCGGCGGCGTCTTGTCGGGGCGGCGAGGTGGCTTCTGTTTCTGAAGAACCCGGTTGCGACGGCGGCGGGCCGGCTTCCGCGTATTCCCGCGTTCGCGTGTTCGTGAAGGCGACGCCGGGCAGTTGCGCGATGCCTTTCTCCAGATCGGCGTCGAACAACCCCCAGACGCCCAGTTCAGGCTCGACAACGATGTGACTGCGGCCGATCCATTCCAAAACGACTTCGGTGATCTTGACGCGGACGGACTCGTAGCAGCACGTCACCCAGACGACGACGCCGACGCCGAGCGCGACGGACGCCACCGCCAAGGCGGATCGAGCCGGCTTACTTCGCCAACTCCTCGTAGCGAGCTGCCACCAATGCCGCATCTCCGCTCCCGTTGCTCTCGATCACGCCGGCGAATCGGCCTTCCTGCAAGACGTGGACGTCATCCGCATACGCCGCGGCGGCGGCCTCGTGCGTGACCATCAGGATGGTCGTTTGCCGTTGGTCCGCCAAGTTGCGCAAGACTTGCCAGACTGCGAGGGCGCACTTCGGAGCCAGGTTGCCCGGCGGCGCGGCCGCGAGCAGCAGGGCCGGTTCGTTGATCAACGCCCGGGCGATGGCGACGCGCTGTTGCTCGCCGCCCGACAAGGCGGCCGGCCGATGCCGGGCTCTTCGTTCGAGGTGAACCAGGGCGATCATCTCGTCTGCGCGTTTCTCGACCTCGGCCGCGGCCCGGCCGTCGACCAGCAGCGGCAGCATGACGTTCTCGCGAGCCGTCAGCGTCGGCATCAAGTTGAAAGCCTGGAAGACGATGCCCAGGTTGCGGCGGCGGAAGAGCGTGCGCCGTCGGTCCGACAGTTCGGTGATGCGCTGTTCGGCAATCGTGATGCGTCCCTCGTCGGGGAGATCGAGTCCGCCGACGAGGTGCAGCAGCGTCGTCTTGCCCGAGCCGCTGGCGCCCATGATGGCGGCGAACTGGCCGCGCGGTACGCGAAGGCTCACGCCGCGCCGCGCGGGGATGGCTTCCGCGCCGAGATGGTAGCGTTTGTGCAGGTTCTCGATGACGACGACGTCTGGCATGGTTGCGTTGTGGCCCGGCGGACCTCCAATTATGATTTTGGATCGTCAGATGCTCTGTTGAAGGCCCATAGCGTTCCCGGCGCGCCGGGATGGCCGACGCGAAGACTGGGAGGCTCGCTCATGCTCTGCGTCGGCCGCGGGGGGCCGACGCTACATCTGCGCCTCCGTGCCGAAGCCAAACAAGCACAAAGCGAGAGCTCGGCCGCTGCCAACTGCGTCGCACGATCGCGCACGGCGATTTACGTCAGTCACGGACCCGCCATCATGCGTCTCATCGTCACCTCGGACCTGCATTACGACGTTCGCAGGAGTCGCGAACCGACCAAAGCCCTGGCTCGGGAGATCTGTACCCGAGGAGGCGACGTCCTCATGATCGTCGGCGATACGGCCTCAGCCGACGCGGGCATTCTAGAACAGGCGCTCGGTCTTTTCGAGCCGTTCAAAGGCGCCAAACTCGTCGTCGCGGGCAATCACGAGCTCTGGACGCTGCCCGGCGGCGACTCGCTGCGGCGCTACGAAGTCGAACTGGCCGACCTCTGCCGCGGCTGCGGGTTCGCGTACCTGGACGCAGGGCCGGTCGTGCTGGACGCAACGGCCTTCGTTGGAAACGTCGGCTGGTACGATTTCAGCTTTCGTCCGTCGTTGCTCGGCATCCCGCTGCGTTTCTACCGCCACAAGGTCGCTCCGGGTGCGGCCCGCTGCTTCGACAAGTACGCCCAACTGATACAACGGACGGAGGACGTTCCCTCTTCGGCCTGGGGCATCACGTGCCGATGGATGGACGGCGAGCGCGTCCGCCTGCCGTTCGACGACGTTTCCTTCACGCATCGCCTGGTCGCCCAGCTCCGGCGACACCTGGAAGAAGCGACCCAGGCGGCGGATCGGGTCGTCGTCGGGCTGCACCATCTGCCGTTCGCCGAACTGGTCCCGCCGACCATCGTACCCAATTTGGCGTTCGCCACGGGCTTTCTGGGCAGCGAGCTGTTCGGCGAGGCCCTGCTGGACGATCCCAAGGTCCGCCACGTCTTCTGCGGCCATTCGCATCGCGGAGGACGCTGCCGGAAGGGAAAGATGACCTGCGTGGCGGTCGGCTCCACGTATCGGGAGAAGTACTATGAAGCGATTGATCTATGACACGACGATGACATTCGCCACGGCTCTATTCTGTGTCGTCTCGCCTTGCTGGGGACAGATGGGCTCGACAGGTCGGGCGACGCTCGCCCCGGCAAGCTCGTCGGCTCAGGCGGACCCTCCGCGCATGGGCTCGACAGGTCGGTCGAGTCCGGCCCAGGTCGATGAAGGGGCTCAACCCGTTTCTGACGCACGCCAGAAGGCTCAACCTGCCTCGGCCGCGCGCCGGGCAGACGCCGCCCCAGACGCCGGCCGGGCCGCGCGGGTCACGCCGATCGTCAAGGTGTTTCAGGAGGCCAGCCCCGCCGTCGTCAACCTCTCAACGACGAGCATCGTCGAAGTCCGCGACTCGTTCGGTTTCGGCGGGCTCTTCGACGAGATTTTCGATTTCCCCATGTCGCGCCAGCCGCGTCGGCTCGAACGGCACAGCGTTGGGTCAGGCTTCGTCCTGCACCCGGACGGCTATCTCGTGACCAACGCCCACGTCGTGGATCGGACGTCGGAGTGCAAGGTGACGTTGGCCGACGGAACCGAACTGCCGGCCGCGAGCATCGCCATCGATCGCAAGAACGACCTCGCCGTGCTGAAGATCGAGACCGAGCGCCCCCTGCCGGCGGTGCGGCTCGGCGTCAGCAACGACCTCATGCCGGGCGAGACCGTGGTCGCCATCGGCAACCCGCTGGGCCTTCAGCATACGATCACGACGGGCATCATCAGCGCGCTGGATCGCGAGCTGCGCTTCAGCCGGGACGTCGTCTATTCAGGCCTGATCCAGACTGACGCCCCGATCAATCCCGGCAACTCCGGCGGACCGTTGCTGAACGTGCTCGGCGAGGTCATCGGCATCAACTCGGCGATTCGCGGCGACGCTCAGAACATCGGCTTCGCCATCCCGGTCGACCGACTGCGCGAGCTGCTGCCGGAGATGCTGGACATCGAACGGTTGCGTCGCGTCCGGTTCGGTTTGCATTTCGACGGCTCAGCCCCCGACGGCTCGCCTCCCAACGACCCATCAATCGGCGTTCGCGTCCTTCGCGTCGATACGCTGTCGCCGGCCGAGAAAGCGGGCGTTCGGCCGGGCGACGTCATCAACTCGGCCAACGGCAAGCTTACGCCGGACTTCATGGACTTGTTCAGCATCCTTGACCGCACGGAAACCGACGGGGAGGTCAAGCTCAGCGTCTTACGAGAAGGCCGTCGCGAGGGACCCTTCAAGGTGCGCCTGTCGGAAATCCCGAAGCCGGACGGACAGAAGTTGATGCTCGCTCGGTTCGGGATTCGCGTTCGAGAGATGACCCGTTCGGAGCTGGACCGTTTGGGCCTTCGACGGCCGGCGCTGGCGGTCGAAGCCGTGGATCGCGCCTCCCAGGCTTTTCGTGAAGGCGTCTCGCCGGGCGACCTCATCACGAAGCTCGGCGGATGGCCGGTCTCCTCCCTGGATTCGCTCGGATTGCTGCTGAGCCAGGTCAAGACGGGCGACCGCGTTCCTGTCGCGGTCTGGCGCGTCGGCAGCGACGCCATCGTCCAGGTCGAGTTGAGATTGGAGGCCCAATAGCGTGCGCGTCGTCGTCGCTCCGGACAGCTTCAAGGGCTCGCTCGGCGCCGCCGAAGCCGCGGAAGCTATCGCCGCCGGCGTGCGGCAGGCGCGGCCCGACGCGGACATCGTCGTCCTGCCGATGGCCGACGGCGGAGAAGGCACGCTCGACGTGCTCGTCGCGGCCCATCGCGGCTTGCGCAGAATCGTCCAAGCGACGGGGCCGTTGGGCGATCCGGTGCGGGCGGCCGTCGGCCTCGTGCATCAAGCCTCGACGGCGGTCGTCGAGTTGGCCGGCGTGGCAGGCTACACGCTGATTCCGCCGCACGCGCGCAACCCTCTGAAGACGACCACCTTCGGCGTCGGCGAAGTCCTTCGGTCCGTCATCGACGCCGGTATCGAAGAAATCATCCTGACCATCGGCGGCAGCGCAACCGTGGACGGCGGCGCGGGCATGATGCAGGCGCTCGGCATGGCGCTGTTCGATCGGGCGGGCCGACGGATGCCGCCTCGCGCGGCTGGCGGCGATCTGGAACGCATCGGGCGTTTCGATTGGCCTGACCCGCCGCAGGACATCGAGAACGTGCAGTTCACGATCGCCGTCGACGTGCTGAATCCGGCCTGCGGTCCCAACGGCGCCGCTGCCGTCTTCGGACCTCAGAAAGGCGCGGACGCCGACGCCGTGCAAATCCTCGACCGAGGCTTGGCGCACTGGGCGGACTTGCTCGAAGGCACGTGCGGCCGGTCCATCCGAAACGAGCCGGGAACGGGCGCCGCGGGCGGCGTCGCCCTTCCGCTGCTGGCTTTGACCAGCGCGACGATCGTTCCCGGCATCGACTTGGTGTGCGAGGCGTACGATCTTGCGTCGGTCATCTCCGGGGCGGACTTGGTCGTCGCGGGCGAGGGCCGCCTCGACGCCCAGTCCATGATGGGCAAGGTTGTCGGCTCGTTGGGACGGTTGGCCCGAGACGCGGACGTGCCGTGCGCCGCCATCGTCGGGAGCGCCGGCCCCGGCTTTGAGGCGTGCCGCGACGTGCTCGACTGCATCGAAACCCTCGACGCGCCGCTGGATGAAGCCGCCGTTCGATTGACCCAAGCCGCCGCGCGCCTGGCCGACCGCCTCCTTTGACGCGTCGTCTTGCTTCCGCGCGCACCGCGCCAGACCGACTTGATCGTTCTCGTCGTCAGGTCCCGCCGCTGAGACGGTCTCGCACGTGCCGACTGAAATCGGCCCGATTGTCCCGATTGGCCCCCGGCAGTCGCTTCGCTATACTACCTCGCCTTGGTTCGGGATGACGGATTCGGCGCGTACGACCGGGCGGCCATGCCTGCCGGGTCGCGCGGGCTTGGCTCCGTTGTTGTGCGAAAGTCGGGCCGTCTTCGGAAGCATGGATCATGGCGGCGCCTTTGCCCAGAACCTACTTCAGGAACGTCTACGATACGGTTCGGACCGTCCTGATCGGCATGCGCATCACGCTGCGATACTGCTTCGCGCGGACGATCACGGTTCAGTATCCCGACATGCCCCCGGTGATCCAGCCTCGCTTTCGAGGCTTCCATTGGTTCGAGGCCGAGAAATGCATTGCGTGCGACGCGTGCGCCAAGGCCTGCCCCGTCGACTGCATCTACATCGAGAAGTCCGGTCCACGGAAGATCGACAAGGCAACCGGCGTCGCAATGGGCGGTGCGCTTCAGCGCTACGCGATTGACTATACGAAATGCATGTTCTGTGCGTTGTGCGTCGATCCGTGTCCGACGGACTGCATCCATATGGGTGACAATCACGATCTGAGCGCCTACACGCGCCGGGACATGGTCGTCGAGTTCACGAAATTGGCCGCGCAGGGCAAGCAGACGCCGGAACCTCTCTGGATGCAGAAGGCCGAGCTGCCGGACTGGGCGGCGGCGCAGAAAGCGCGATGGGACCGGCGGGCGGCGCCCGTGCGTGAACGGATGGTCCAGGCGCTGGTTGAGACCGAGGTCCGCAAGCCGGCCAAGCCTGCGCCGCCGGCCTGACGGCATGAACCAGGGCGGCTTGCACGAAGCGCCCCGACTACGAGAGACCGCGACGAATGATGCCGACCGGAACGAACGTCGTTGTCGGACTGCTGATCTTCGCCTTGGGCGGCGTCGCCGTGGCGTTTGGCGGCTTGGTTCTGGGCGCCATCCTCCGACGGCGTCTACGGCATCCCGACAAGGACGCTCCATACGAATGCGGTGAGCCGGCCATCGGACAGGCCTGGGTGCAGTTCGATCTGCGGTTCTACGTCGTGGCGCTCGTGTTTCTCGTGTTCGATATTGAGATCGCGCTGTTTTGGCCGTGGGCGGTGGTCTATGCAGAGAGCGGCGTCGCTGCCTTGTGGGACATGCTGTTCTTCTTCGGCGTCGTCGTGGTCGGTTTTCTCTACTTGTGGCGCTTCGGCTACCTCGATTGGGTCAGGGCCGTCGAGGCAAGCCCGCCGGACTCGCAGCGGCGCACCGTTTAGCCGCGACGCGCCGCGGCGGGGAGTGCGTCAACCGACCGTCGGCCCGATCCAGGTGTCATCGATGAGTTGGATTGAGAACCGATTCGAAGACGGCGTCATCATCACGTCGCTGGATTGGGCGATCAACTGGGGCCGCACGTCCAGCATTTGGCCGATGACCTTCGGCTTGGCATGCTGCGCTATCGAGATGATGGCGGTCGGCGCCGGTCGATACGATCTGGACCGGTTCGGGGCCGGCGCGTTCCGCGCGACGCCGCGCCAGTCGGATTTGATGATCGTGGCCGGCACGGTGACGTTCAAGATGGCGGATCGCGTTCGGCGGCTCTATCACCAGATGCCCGAGCCCAAGTACGTCATCGCGATGGGCGCCTGCACGGTCGGTGGCGGGCCGTACTACGAGTACGGCTATCACGTCGTCAAAGGCGTGGACCTCATCGTGCCGGTTGACGTGTACGTGCCGGGTTGCCCGCCGCGGCCCGAGGCGCTGATGGAAGGGCTGA
>CAZERK010000108.1:0-1957 GCA_964514515.1 uncultured Planctomycetaceae bacterium | reverse complement strand
CCCCGCGCAAGAGGACCTCGCGCGGCTGGCAGGCCTCGCCGCCGACGACAGAACACCGTCGGCCTCGTTAGAGCAACATGACGACCGAAGAGATCGCAGCCATCCTCAAGGAACGCTTCGGCGAGGGCGTCGTCGGCGTGGGCTTCCAGACGGCCCATCCGCACGTCGTCGTCTCGGCGGACGCCTGGCGAGACGTTGCCTTCTTCCTGCGGGACGACGAGCGCCTGCGGTTCAACCTGCTGCGGTGCATCTCGGCGCTTGACGGGATCAAGAGCCAGCAGCTCGCCGCCGTGTACGAGCTGTGCCGCTGCGCGGGCGAGGTGGGCTCGGCGGCGCTTTGGCGCAAGCCGCACGAGTTGTGCGTCAAGATCGTGGTCTCGCGGGACCGGCCGCACGTGCCGAGCGTCGCCGACGTCTGGCCGGCCGCCGATTGGCACGAACGCGAGGCGTACGACTTGATGGGCCTGGTTTTCGATGGGCATCCGGATTGCGTGGAAGACGCCGAAGGGACGCATCCGCGGCGCATCCTTTGTCCGGACGATTGGGCGGGGCATCCCCTGCGGAAGGACTATGTGTTTCCGAAGGAGTATCACGGGATTCCGGCCGTGACGCAGGACAGCGCGTCGCAGAAGGCGCATTGAGACGTCGCATCGTGTGCGACGGCTGGAACAGGTATACGCGAGCATCATGCCGTGACTGACACCTCCATCACGCTTGAAGCCAGACCGGATGTCAACGTCGACTATGCCGCCGATCGCGTCCGCCTGGAGGACTACCCGACGGAGGAGATGTTGATCAACATGGGGCCGCAGCATCCGGCCACGCACGGCGTGTTGCGGATCGTGCTGCGGACGGACGGCGAGATGGTGCTCGAAGCCGTGCCGCACATCGGCTATTTGCACCGCTGCGCGGAGAAGATCGGCGAGTCCGTCGCCCCGTACCAGTTCATCCCCTACACCGACCGCATGGACTACCTCGCGGGGATGAACAACAACCTCGCGTTCGCCCTGGCGGTGGAGAAGCTCGCCGGCCTGGAGGTCTCCAAGCGCGCCCAGTACATCCGTATCGTCTTCGCGGAGTTGAACCGCATCGCCTCGCACCTCGTCATGTTCGGCACGTACGGACTGGACATGGGCGCGTTCACGCCGTTTCTCTACGCCTTTCGCGAGCGCGAGTACATCCTGGACCTGTTCGAGTCGGCCTGCGGAGCGCGGTTGACGTACAGCTATATCACCATCGGCGGCGTCACGCAGGACCTGCCGGACCGTTTCATCGACGTGTGCGAGGAGTTCCTCGACTACTTCGAGCCGAAGATCGACGAGTACAACAACCTGCTGTCTTTCAACCACATCTTCATCAAGCGAACAGGCAACGTGGGCGTCATCAGCGCAGAGGATGCGCTGCGATGGGGACTGACCGGGCCGTGCCTGCGAGCATGCGGCGTGCGATGGGACCTTCGCAAGGTGCAGCCCGACACAAGCTATGACGAGTTCGAGTTCGACGTCCCGATCGGCGAGGGCCGGGCGGGCGCCGTCGGCGACTCGTGGGATCGCTACTTTGTTCGCATGGTGGAGATGAAGCAGTCCGTCCGGATCATCCGACAGGTGCTTCCCCTCCTGCGCGACACGCCGGGCGAGGTACGGCACAAGAAGGGCAAGACCGTCAAGCTGCCGGCCGACGACGTGTATTACGAAATCGAGAACCCGCGCGGGCAGCTCGGCTTCTACGTGCAGGGCAACGGTGCGCAAATCCCCGAACGGGTCAAGGCTCGCGGGCCCTCGTTCTGCAACCTCTCCATCCTCAACCACGTTTGCCGCAACTGCCTGGTTGCGGACGTCGCGGCCATCGTCGGCAGCATCGACGTCGTCCTCGGCGAGGTCGATCGTTGATCGCGGATACCTCCCCGCTGCCGCCGAGACAACACGCTTGACCGTCCGCGGACTCTCCTGGCAGGGGG
>CAZERK010000107.1:3426-9451 GCA_964514515.1 uncultured Planctomycetaceae bacterium | reverse complement strand
GAACTCAACGAAGCGAACGTGCACGGTGCAGTCAAGCGCGTGCGCCCCAAGCTGCCGGTGGCGCCGCAGTCCTGAGCGGGGGCCACGCAAGATGAGGCTGACTTCGCGACTCCGTGCGATTAGGGGAACGTGAGACGCAGGACGCCAAGATCCCAGACGTGACAAGCGAAGGCGAAGCACGATGGCAAACGAAAACGGCTCGAACCTGAAGCAATTCAAGGACGGGATACTCGACAACAACCCCGTGCTGGTTCAGCTCCTCGGGATGTGCCCGACGCTGGCCGTCAGCAACAGCGTGGAAAACGCCCTCGTCATGGGCGCGGCGGTCATCTTCGTGCTGGTGATGTCGAACCTGATCACGAGCCTGCTGCGCAACCGCATCCAGCCGCACGTCCGCATCCTGATCTTCACGCTCACCATCGCGACGTTCGTGACGATCGCCGACCTGGCGCTGAAGGCGTACGTGTTCGAGGTCAGCAAGAAGCTCGGCCCGTTCGTGCCGCTCATCATCGTCAACTGCATCATCATCTGTCGGGCGGAGGTCGTCGCCATCAAGAGCAACGTGTGGCGGTCGCTGGCCGACGCGATCGGCTGCGGCTTGGGCTTCACGCTCGCCTTGTGCGTCCTCGGGGCGATTCGCGAGGTCCTCGGCTCCGGCACGCTGCTCAAGCATGCCCTGTTCGATCCGGCGGCCTTCGAGCCGCACGCCTGGGTCGTCATGGTCATGCCGCCGGGGGCGTTTCTCACGCTCGGCATCGTGAGCGGCGTCGTCAATCATCTTCGCACGCGCACCGCGAAGGGAGGCGCATGATGGAAATCGGAGCCATCGTCGGCATCCTGCTCGGGGCGGTTTTGGTCAACAACTTTGTGTTCGCCCAGTTCTTGGGGATTTGCCCGTTCCTGGGCGTGTCGCGCAAGGTGGACATGGCGTTCGGCATGGGCTGCGCCGTGACGTTTGTGATGACCATCTCCGGCGTCGTGACGTGGCTGATCGTGCATGCGGTCCTGACGCCCATCGGCGAGGCGCTCGGCAACCCCGAGGCGCTGTACTTCCTCAAGTACGCGGCGTTCATCATGGTCATCGCGTCGATGGTCCAGCTCGTCGAGATGTACCTCAAGAAGTTCTTCCCGCCATTGTACACGGCGTTCGGCGTGTTCCTGCCGCTCATCACGACGAACTGCGCCATCCTCGGCGCCTGTCTGCTGATCGACATGTCGGATGTCTACAAGGCCAGCCTGTTGAAGTCGACGGTCTTCGCCTTCGGCGGCGGCGGCGGTTTCATGATGGCCATCACGATCATGGCGGGGATTCGAGAGCACCTTCGCTTCAGCGACGTGCCCAAGGCGCTGCGGGGGGCCGGCATCACGCTTCTGACCGCCGGCATTCTCTCGCTGGCGTTCATGGGTTTCGCGGGCGTCGGGAAGTAGCACGGTGGAGGTCGTGACATGAACGTCGTTCTGCTGGCCGCGCTGGTTCTGTTCGGCCTCACGCTCGTTTTCGCGACGCTCCTGGGCATCGCCAAGGAGAAGCTGCGCGTCGATGAGGACCCGCGGATCGGCCTCGTGACCGACGCGCTCCCGGCGGCGAACTGCGGGGGCTGCGGCTTCGCGGGCTGCGCGGACTTCGCCAAGGCGGTCGTCGAGCAACGAGCCCCGTGCGACGGCTGCCCCGTCGGAGGCTCCAAGGTCGCCGAAAAGGTCGCCCAGGTGCTCGGCGTGGAGGTCGTGAAGACCTATCCCTATCGGCCGGTCGTCCATTGCGGCGCCAAGTCCCACCAGAAACTCGGCCGCGTGCCGTACGAAGGCGTCCAGACGTGCGTCGAGGCGAACGTGCTCGGCGTGACGCAGGCCTGCACCTACGGCTGTTTGAGCTTCGGCGATTGCGTCAAGAGCTGCGCCTTCGACGCGATGCGGATGGAAGAGGGCCTGCCCGTCGTCGACTATGACAAATGCACCGGCTGCGGCGCCTGCGTCAAGGCCTGCCCGCGGAACCTGATCGAGCGGATTCCGTTCAAGCAGGAGTCGATGCTGGTCGTCGCCTGTTCCAACAAGGAGCCGACGCGCAGCGTGAAGGAGGTCTGCACGATCGGGTGCCTGGGCTGCGGTCTGTGCCAACGGATGTTCGCGGCGATGTTCGGCGTCAAGGACAACCTTGCGTACCTCAACTACGACAACTACGCCGAGGGCGAGGAGTTGGAGAAGGTTTTGCACAAATGCCCTGCCGAGGTGCTCGTCTACTTCGGAAAGCCCAAGCCGGAGTACGCCCAGCAACTTGCCCAGGAAGAAGTCGCCGGCGTCGGCGCGTAGGACCGCCGCGTCGCATCCCGCAATCAGTCGAACAAATACCGATCGAATCCGGCCGTCTTCTCGATCTTCGGCGCCTCGGCCGAACCGGTGATCCAGAGAACCTCGACGCCCGGCGTTTTTCCGGCCGCGAGCAGGGCTTTTCCTTCCTCGATGCTGAGCACGCTGAAGGCCGTCGCCCAGGCGTCGGCCGTCATGCCGTCGGACGCGATGACCGTCACGCACGGCGCTGCTGCGGCGGGTCGGCCGGTCCGCGGGTCGACGATGTGCGAGTACCGCCTGCCTTCGATCTCGAAGAACCGTTGCTGCACGCCGGAGGTCGCGACGGCTCGATCGACGAGTTCCAGCTTGCTGATGACGCCCGCCTTGAACGGGTGCTGGATGCCGACGCGCCAGGGCCGGCCGCCGGCCTGCCGTCCCGTCGCCAGGACGTCGCCGCCGACGTCGACCAGCGACGCCGCAGCGCCGGCGCGTTTCATGGCCTGAGCGGCGAGATCGAGCGAGAAGCCCTTGGCGATGCCGCCGAGATCAACCTGAACGCCGATGGCCGCCGCGTGGACGGTCCGCTCGGCGGCGTTCAACTCAATCTTGTGCCAGCCGACTCGAGCGACGGCCTGCACGATCTGCTCGTCCGTAGGCGGCCGTCCGGCCGAAGCCGCCTCCTTCCAAAGGCCGATCAGCGGACGGCACGTCACGTCAAAGGCCCCGCCGCTGGCTTCGGCGACTTGCAGGGCGGTCTGGACGCACTCGAACGTCTCGGGCGACAGCGCGATGGCGCGACCGGGCTCGAGATGATTCAGCCGGCCGATCTCGCTGTCCTCGCGGTAGTCGCTCATCTGCCGCTCGACCGCTTCGAGCTTCGCGTACCCGGCGTCGACGGCCGCACGCGCCAACTCGGGGTTCGGGGCGACAGCCGTGAGCGTCGCCAGCGTTCCCATGACTTCCTGGGAATGCGAGTAGGAAGCCGACGGGCTGGATCGATCGCAACCGGCGACGAAGACGGCTGCCAGCAAGACCCATTGCGTTTGTCGTCGATGCGTTCCTCTCCGTTGCATGGCAAGTCCTCGGTCAGGCGGGTTCCGCCGGCACGGCGACTTTTCCTGCGCTCGCGCCCCGCGAAGGCCTGGCCGCGCCGGGGTCGTCCAGTCTGTCTTCCGTGATCTGAAAGCTATGAGCTGCCTCAGACGCCCTTCTGGCCAAGGCCCGTGGGCTCTCAGCGTGGCGATCGTGGGATGGCTCGCCTTGGTTATCCTGCTCCGGTATGCTGCTACGGCTGTTCATGGGAGGACCCTGATTTCCCTCACGAATCCCAGCCGCGCGTGCCGCATCGCGGCTTGGGGCGTCGCGGGCGACCGAGCCTCGGGACCAACATGACTAAGGCAGCACCGAGCGACAAGCAACTCCAATCTGAAATCCGGTCGCTGAGGGCCGAGATCAAACGCCTCAAATCCGGGTGCGAGAAACAGGCGATCGCCGCCCGCCGCCTCACAATCGAGCACGACCTTCTGTGCGCCCTGGGTTCCGCATCCTGCTTGAAGGAAGGCATCGAGAAGCTGCTGCACGCCGCTCTGGGGATCGAAGGCGTCGACTGCGGGGGGGTATACCTCGTCGATCCACACAGCGGCGTTCTGAACCTTGTCTGTCACCGAAACCTCGGGGCCGCCTTCGTCCGACGCGTGGCCCGCTTCACGCCGGAGACGCCCGAGGCACGGCTCGTGATGCGAGGCCGGGTCGTGCACCGGGCCAAGCCGCGATTGCCCGAGGCGGCTGCGGTGCTGGACGCTGAGGGCCTTCGCGCGATGACCGTTGTTCCCGTCTCCTGCCGGGGCAAGGTGATCGCGTGCTTGAATCTGGGCTCGCACCGTCGCGACGCCATCCCGTCGGACGTCCAGCAGGCGGTGGAGGAAGTCGGCGCTTCCCTGGGCGGCCTCATCGCGCGATTCCAATGGACTGAAGCCCTCGAGCAACGCGATGAACTCTATCGAGCGATGTTCGAAGGCAACCAGGCGGTCAAGCTGCTCATCGATCCCGAGGATGGACGGATCGTCGATGCCAACCCGGCCGCGTGCCGCTTCTACGGGTATTCGTACGAGAAGATCACGCAACTGAGGATCACGGACATCAGCGAGCTTCCCCCGGCTCGGGTTCGGGATTCAATCCGGAGAATCCCAAAGGAGGGGAACTCCTACGGTGTATTCCCGCACCGGCTGGCAACGGGGGAAACGCGGACCGTCGAGGCGCATTCGAGCCCGATTCCCTTCCGGGGCCGAACTCTGCTGCTCTCGATCATCCATGACGTCACGGAACGCCACCGTGCCGAGGCGGAATCCCGACGGTCGCAGGAGCATTTTGCCAAGGCGTTCCGACTGAGTCCCGACACGCTCATCATGAGCCGCCGTCGCGATGGGTTCATCATCGATGTCAACGACAGCATGTTGGAGACGCTCGGCTACGCGCGCGAGGAGGTCATCGGAAAGACATCGACGGAATTGGGCATCTTCGAGCAGGACCTCGATCGGCAAAGGGCGGCAGACAAGTTCGATGAGACCGGCCGGTTGCGCGACTTCGAGATGCGCGTCCGGCGGCGATCGGGCGAGCTCCGGGACGTTCTGCTGTCGGCGGAACGGATCGACCTCGACGGCGAACCGTGCATCTTGTCTACCGTTCGCGACATCACGGAGAGGAAGAAGGCTGAGCGGGAGATCGAGCGGCTCAATCGCGACTTGCACCATCGCGTGAACGAGCTCGAGACGCTGCTGCGGGTTGTTCCCGTCGGAATCGGAATCATCGGCGAACCGGAGGAGCGTTCCGTTCGGTTCAATCCCTGCTTTGCAAGGATGTTGGGCGCTTCGCCGTCCGCAAACGCTCCTCTCAGCGTCCTGTCGGTGGAACGGCTTGCTGGCTGCAACGTGTTCTGGGACGGACGTGAGTTGGTGCCCCACGAGTGGCCCATGTGGCGGTCCGCCGCCGAGGGGATCGAATTGCGGGACGTCGAAATCGAGGTGCGGCACGAAGATGGGCGTGTCGTCAACCTGTTGGCGTTCGCCTCGCCCCTTCACGATGAGCACGGCCGCCTCCGGGGCAGCGTCGGCGTATTCCTGGACATCAGCGAGCGCAAGCGAGCCGAGGAGGGGTTGCGAGAGGTTCACGGAGAACTCGAGCGCCATGTCCAGGCTCGGACGGCGGAGCTGGCCGAGGCGAACGCCCGGCTTCGGGAGGAGGTCGAGGAACATCGGCTCACGGAGACGGCGCTGCGCCGGAGCGAAGAGCAGTTCCGCCAGATGGCCGCGAACCGCCGCGCGGGCTTCTGGGGCTGGCCCCCGCGGATGGCGCAGATCAAGTACGTCAGCCCGGCCTTCGATCGCATCTGGGGCCAGCCCACCAAGAAGCTCATGAGCAATCCGCGGGTCTGGCTCGATGCGGTGGTGCGAACCGACCGAGCCAAGGTGGAGGCCGCGTTGAAAGCCAACCAACTCGGACGGGCGACCGAGGACGAGTTCCGCATTCTCCGTCCCGATGGCGCCATCCGCTGGATTCGGAACCGCGCGTTTCCGCTGTGCGACGCCGGCGGCGACGTGCACCGCATCGTCGGCGTTGCCGAGGACATCACAGACCGCAAATTGGCCGAACAGGCCCTCGAGAGAAACGAACGCCGCTTCCGGCAGTTCGCGGAGGTTTCCCTGGAAGGCATCGCCTTTCATGAAAGGGGCATCATCGCCGA
>CAZERK010000107.1:0-3416 GCA_964514515.1 uncultured Planctomycetaceae bacterium | reverse complement strand
TCGTGGCCGATGCGAACGAGGCGCTGTTGCTTATGTTCGGGCGAGCGCGTTTCGAGGTGTTTGGGATGTCACGGTTGGTGCTGATCGCCCCGGAGGCGCGCGAGCGGTCTCGCGCCGCCTTTGCGAGCGGCGCCACGAGCGAGGGGACGACGCCCCCCATTTCATCCGTTGGGCTTCGCAAAGATGAAAGCGTGTTTCCAATCGAGATCGTGGTGCGCACGATTCCCTATCACGGCCGGGTTGTTCAGGTCCTGATCTTCCGCGACGTCTCGGAGCAATGCCGCCTGCAGCAGGAGCTGCTCCGGCGCCAGGAAGAGACGGCGCGCTTCCAACGTCTCTCGACGATCGGCGAATTGGCGTCCGGACTGGCCCATGAGCTGAACCAGCCCCTGGCGGCCATCGCCAACTATGCACGCGGTTGCGTGCGCCGGCTGGAATCCGGGCGGATCGACGCCGCCCAGCTTGGCGAAGCGATGACGCACGTCGCGCAGCAAAGCGAGCGGGCCGGCGAGATCATCCGCCGCCTGCGCAGGCTGGTCCGAACGCACGAGCCTCAACGCAGCAGGATTCAGGTGAATCCCATCGCCTCCCGGGCGGCCTCCTTCGTGCAGGCGGATGCGCGCGAGGGCGGCATCTCTGTCCGCCTGCAACTCGCGGACGACCTGCCGTCCATCCAGGCGGACGAGCTTCAGATCGAACAGGTCCTCCTGAACCTCGTGCGCAACGCCTGCGAAGCGATGCTGTTCCCGCCGTGTCCGACGCGCATCCTAACCCTGCGCACGCGGCGGAGTTCACCGCATGCCGTCGAGATCGCGGTCGCAGATACGGGGCCCGGCCTGCCGCCCGAGGTCGCCCGACGGTGCTTCGAGGGCTTCATCACGACGAAGCCAACCGGACTGGGGATGGGCTTGGCAATCTGCCGCTCGATTGTCGAGGCGCACGGCGGTAAACTGTCCGTGGATGCCAATCAAGGACCCGGAGTTACCTTCAGCATCCGCTTGCCCATCGGAGGTGAGGACTAAGCCCATGACGCCGCCCCCAACCGTTTACGTAGTCGACGACGAACAAGCGGTTCGGGCCTCGCTCGCATGGCTGATCGAGTCCGTCGGCTACCAGGTGCGAGCCTTCGCCTCCAGCGAGGAGTTCATGCAAGGCTACACGCCCGACGGCCCTGGCTGTCTCGTGCTCGACGTTCGCATGCCGGGCATGAGCGGCCTCGAACTCCAGGAGCGACTGACTCAACAGCGGATCGACGTGCCGATCATCTTCGTCACCGGCCACGGAGACGTCCCGATGGCTGTTCGGGCGATGAAGAGCGGCGCGGTGGACTTCATCGAGAAGCCGTTCAACGATCAGGTCCTCCTCGACCGAATTCATCAGGCCCTCCGTCAGGCGGAGGAGCTGCGGCGCACGCACGAAGACCGCAAGATGTCCGCCTCTCGCTTCGCAAGGCTCACCGCGCGCGAGCGCCAAGTTGCCGACTTGGTCGCCTCCGGCAAGTCCAGCCGCGAGATCGCCGAAGAACTGGGGCTCAGCGCCAAGACGGTGGAGGTCCACCGGGCCCACATCATGCGCAAGCTGGAATGCGCGACCTTGGCGGAGTTGGTCCGCCTGCACATCGAACAGAGAGCGTCGGTCTGATCGATTCGAAAAAAGTGTCAGGATGCTTTTTCCGAGTGCACCGGGCAGACTGCGGCTGACTTGTCGGCGCCAGCGTTGCCGTGTACAAGGCCGGCCATGGACGCAGCCTACGAGTTGTTCGATCATACCGCCGACATCGGCATCCGCGTCACGGCGCCCTCGCTCGATGGGCTCGTGCAACCGGCCGTCGAGGGCCTGTACGCCGTGATCGGCGAACCCGTCCCGTCGGGCGATCCGCGGCCGTTCGCGTATCGCGTCCCGGGGGACGATCCCGCCGAGTCGCTTCGCGACTTTCTGTCGGAACTGCTGACCCTGTTCGAGCAGGATCGGCGGATGGTGACGGCGATCGACAAGGCGGAGTTGTCCGACCGTGTGCTGGCGGTCCGAGGCCGCACCGAGGCCGTCGACCCGGATCGGTCCGACTTCCAACGAGAGGCCAAGGCCGTCACCTATCACGAACTGCGGATCGCGCGCGTTCCGGACGGATACGAAGCGCGAATCATCATCGACATCTAGGCAGAGAAAAGGGCAGAGGGCAGAGAAAAGGGGCCAGGAGTCGTTTTCACCATTCGTTCGACTTGCCGCCTCGATTACGTTCACGGATTTGCGAAAAAGACTCCTGACCCCTTTTTTCTCTCGCGACAAGGCCGCAGGACCATGAGCGATCAATACACGGGACCCCTGGAACGCATCGACGACTGCCGCTGGAGGATTCCGAAATCCTACCGGCCGGAGATGCGCGTCGACGGCATCATCTACGCCGACGACACCCTGATCGACCTCATCAAACGGGACAAGTCGCCCGAACAGGTCGCCAACGTCGCCACGCTGCCCGGCATCGTCAAGGCATCGCTGGCCATGCCGGACATCCATTGGGGCTACGGATTCTGTATCGGGGGCGTCGCGGCAACCTCGCCGGAAGACGGCGGCGTCATCAGTCCCGGCGGCGTCGGCTACGACATCAACTGCGGCGTGCGCCTCGTCCGAACCGACCTGTCGGCCCACGACGCCCAACCGCGCATGCAGAAGCTCGTTGAGCAACTCTTCGCTCGCATCCCTTGCGGCGTCGGGCGCGGCGGCGGCATCAAGCTCAGCCTCTCCGAACTGCGCGACCTGCTCGAACACGGCTCGGCGTTTGTCGTCCACCGCGGGCTCGGCTGGGATTCGGACCTCCTCGCCACGGAGGCCGGCGGCTGCCTCGAAGGGGCCCGGCCGGACTTCCTGTCCGACGTCGCCCTGAACCGCGGCCACGACCAATGCGGCCCGCTCGGCAGCGGCAACCATTTCGTGGAGGTGCAGGTCGTTGACCGAATCGACGATCCCGATGCCGCCCGCATACTGGGGCTGTTCGAAGGCCAAATCACCGTCATGATCCATTCCGGTTCTCGCGGGCTGGGCTATCAGGTCTGCGAGGACTCTCTCAAGGAGCTTCGCGGGGTCCCGGAGCGATACGGCGTATCGCTGCCCGACCGGCAGCTCGTGTGCGCCCCCGTCGATTCGCCCGAAGGTCGGCGCTACCTGGGCGCGATGCAGGCGGCGCCAATCGGCAGGTTCTGATGCACGTGGCCCGCCGGGTGTTCGCGGACGTCTTCGGCCAGTCGGCCGAGCGGCTCGGCATGAGGCTCGTCTACGACGTCGCCCACAACATCGCCAAGATGGAGACCTACGACGTCGACGGCCGACCGAAGCGCCTGTGCGTCCCCCGCAAGGGCGCGACGCGCGCCTTCCCGCCCGGCCACCCCGAAGTCCCCGAAGCCTATCGATCGGTCGGCCCC
>CAZERK010000106.1:0-9459 GCA_964514515.1 uncultured Planctomycetaceae bacterium | reverse complement strand
CCGCCACCCCCGCCTTTGCCTTCGCGGTTGATGCCACCGCCGCCGCAGGTGCCCGGCTGGGCTGGGGACCCTGTTCCCCAATGGTCCTCGCCCGGTCCACCGACGCCCGCGTCTCCTCCGTCGCCGCCCGACTGGCTGTCGGTGATCGTCCCGTTGTTCGTCAGCGTTTCGCAGACGCGGACGGTGAAACCGGCCGTGTCGAGTGTGACGCCGGGCATGACGGTCATATTCCGGTAGTTCATGTCTCGCTCCAGCGCCTCGGACGCGCTGAATACGCGATCTTCATTCTCGCCGTTCCCATAGCACGTTCCCGCGGGCGCGACCGAACAGGCGTTCTCCTGGCCGGCGGCTGGCGCGCACATGAGCAAGACTGCCACCATGCCCGCGCACAGCACCACCGCCGCGCCGATCACTCGGCTTCTCGCGACCCTCTCTCTTTCACGCAGACCATTCACCGCCAATCCTCCTGTGAAGCGGCTTCACCACACTGATGACGCCCGGACTTCAGCCCGGGCGAAGATGCGAATCGACTGCCGTGAAACCGCTTCTGATGTGTCATTTGAAACGACTGATAGCCTCCCAACTTCCCACGCTGACATACACCGCAGCAGGCGACCGGGCCTACGCAAGCCGCGCGTGTTACGCCTCATCGTGATCTCTCCTGTGTATGTCACCATCCACCCACTTTGCCGGATCCGCTTGTCAATGGATTTAACGGGCGTGAGACCCCGGCAACGAGTCCTCGGCCGTGATCGACCAGGGCTTATGGTCGCAGCCCTGAAGACAGTCCGCTCGCAAGGCGCCCAGCCGGCCGCAATTTGGGTCCGGATGATTGGCGGGCGCGCACGGGGAATCAAGATCAAGGTGATAATCGCCGCCGTCTGTTGGGGCCATCACGCTGTCCACGGCGTAGCAGAACATGGGATCTAGCGAGATATCAAGTCCCTGGTCCGTGCACGCTACGCCTATGTCCCCAAACCCGTCACAGCCGGGGCCCAAGTCATTGCAGCAGCCAAGGGGTAGCCCACCGCCATCCGCCCACCAATTGCTCTGCTTTGGTGGGTAACTCCATTCCGCGTGGTCGTCCGTGGAATTGCCCCAGAGGATCGTCTTTTGGGGGAAACATGCGCCAAAGATTCCTCCTCCAAGCACACCGGCGCGGTTGCCTGCAATGGTGCAGTCTAGAATAGTGATGGCGCCGTAGATGCCCCCCCCGTTTCCTGTCGCGTAGTTCCCGCTGATTACGCAACCTGAGAGGGTGAACGAGGCACCGCTTGATGCTCGGATGCCGCCGCCGTTTCCGTGTACAGAGCCCGCAACGATGCTGATGTTCTCTATACTGCGGGCCTTGGAGCCGAAGTCGATGTAGAAGCCGCGAGACGCGCCCTCGCAGTTCACGACGCAGGCGGCAGGGTCGCCGCTTTCAGATCGCAGTGTGACTTCCTTGTTTGGAAAGGTGATGTTCCGGTTGCCCGGCCCTGTATAGGTCGCGTCACAAAGCCAAATCACGTCTCCGTCAGATGCCGCGTTGATGGCAGCCTGGATGGTCGTGTAGTCCGCCGAGCCGTCGGGGCACACACGGATATCGTACTCGCAGCCCACGCCCAGGTCCCCGATGAGGCCGCACACGGGCTGGTTCTCAGGCAGGCACACCGAGTGCGGGCGCACCCCATAGTTCCCGGCCTCCGTCGGCGCGTCGTCCCAGGACTGCGGCTCACAAAACATGGGATCTGCATCTATGTTGTCCTCCCCCGACCAGCCGCCTTGGATGTCGCAGCAGGACGCGTCGGCGCAGCCCCATCGCCCTACCGGGCCGTCACACCGGATTTGAGGCTCGCAATTACCCCATACGATGGTGTTGGTAACCTCTGTGTTATCATAACACTCAAAGAAGGACAGGCCTCCGGCAAACGTGCCCGCGTTGTTGCCCGATACCGTGCAATCGCGGATCGTCCCTCCGCCGGCATAGTCGAATTCGATGCCTCCACCCTCGTTTCCCGTGACCTGACAACCCGTGATCGTCGCTGAACCGCCGCTAATCCCGATGGCGCCGCTGGATGAGAAGCATCCCGCGATTCGGCAGTTGCTAATAATGGGCGATCCGTAGGAGGCGATGACCCCGCCTCCGGACGTGCAATTGAGGACTTGGCAATTGCTGATTGTGGGGCTGGCGTCGATGCAGTAAATGCCGGTGCGGCTGCAGTCACGAATCGTGCATCCCTGTATTGTCGGGCTTGCGTTATCGCAATGAATGCCCGCGCCCCCGTCGGCACTGGTACCATGAACGATCTTGACGTCTTGGACCACCGAATCGGGCCCCTCACCGCTATGAAAGTAGAATCCCCGCCCCGCGTTCTGACAGTCGATGACGCAGTCGTCGGGATGACCGCTTTGCGAGCGGAGGGTGAGGCACTTGCCGTGGAAGTCGAGGTTCCGGTTTGACGCCCCGACGAACGTGGCGTCGCAAAGCTCGATGACGTCGCCGTTGGAGGCGGCGTCAATAGCCGATTGGATGGCCATATAGTCGCCGGAACCGTCGGGACAGACGGTGCGAAGCACGGTCTGGCACAATGTGGTGGTCGTGAGCGACGGCTGCGCGATCACAGGGTCCCATGACGTGAGGGTGACATCCAACACGTGACCGTCTGGTTCGGGAAGAGCGATCCGCTGCTGCGGAGCGTCCCAGGAGGAATATGAGGGGCCGTCTACGTCGGGCAGACACGTGCCCCCAGTAGAGCACCACCGGCCTACAAGCGCGTCAGTCCAATCGGAGCCCTCGGCATATGTCGAGCCGGCCACGAGCAGAGAATAGTCCGCGTCCTCGATCACTGCGTTTCCGATGCACTGATCGCCCAATTCGAAACCGTGGTTCCAGATTGCCCCTCCGCTGAGACTCCATTTGCTGAGAACCAAGCGGTCCTCCTGCATGTAGGGACTTGCCCTGCCCGTCACCACCAAGCCGCCGTCGAAGGTCTCGGTGACTGACATGCAGTACCGGGGTTCGAAAGGAGCAACGCCGAAAGCCCGCCGTCCCCAATCTACCTGGGCGTCTGAATCCGTCTTGATGAGAAACCCGGCCTTCTGGTTGGGGTATATCCCGTCGTAGAAGTTGACCCAGCCGGCCATGGCGAGACCTGCGTCGGACGTCCGGATGATCGATGTGCCGGTCTCGTCGTAGTCCGCACCGGCGCCGATACGGTACGCCCACCAGAAGTCGGCGGTAGAACTGAACTTCGCCAGCAGCACATCCTGATCGCCATCCTCCTCGAACGTGCCGGTGACGCAGAAGCCGGGGTAGGCGCCAAAGACCTGCGCCAACGCGTATCCTCTGTAGTCGCGGTTCAGGACCGGGTTGCCGGCGTACCGGCCGATCAGGCGCGTTCCGTCGGCTGACAATCTCGCGAGGACGACCTGCGCGCGGTACGGCCATGAGCTGTAACTCCTTGTGTAACCCGTCACCCAGATATTGCCGTCCGTAGCTTCGATGACGCCATTCAGCTCTTCGTCTTGGCCGTTTCCCTCGCCCCAAATGCGTGTCCAGTCCCAAGAGGAGGGCACGTCATTCGAAGGGCGCTTTGCGATAAAAAAATCCGCTCCATCATCGAAGCTCTGCGTGTAGCCAACGATGATCAGACTGCCGTTCTGAGTTTCCCCGATGCCGCGGCCTTCCTCATCCCCACTCCCACCGAAGCTTTTCCACCACCGGAGAGCGCCTGTACCGTCATACTTGGCCACGAAGACGGCCTTGCTCGCCGTGGATACCGTGTAACCCGTGACGGCAAAACCGCCATCAGCGGTGCGGGTCACGGCGTTTATGACTTCATCGCTGGACGCGTTGCCGTGCGTTCTCACAAAGACGCTGCATTCGTCGGCTTGGGCGACCACAACGCACAACGTGATCGCCAACACGAAAACGGTCGTACACGCTCGGACTGACCTGTTCATAACTTCTCCCTTAAGAGTACTCAGACAACAATGAATGCCCATCGGCTCAGACTACATAATCCGCCGCGCATCTTGATCAGACCGCGAGAGGAGGCCATAAGGACCTTTCTCCGCGTCATCCCAGCAGATGCTCATCACGCAACATGGCCGTTCTACTGAACCAGCATGGCAAGGAGCGCCTTCCAAGGCCTCGCAGGAACCCCTGGGAGGCTCCGTAACGCGCATGACTTTCGCCGAGCGAGCGCACATCACCCTCGTCCTGCGCGGCGCTTTGCGCGCATTTATCACGCTTCACTTGTCTGGGCAGTTAGGACTCGGAAAGGCCGGGTCGTTCGCGGATCCGGCGGGTTATTGCGCGCGTCCGCCTCTCGTGGGGTCGCGAGTCGAGACGGATCACGCAACATGGTGGGGCTTATTCGGTGGGTTCGGCGGTCTCAGGTTCCGCCGGGATAGGACCTCACAACAGCTCAAGCTCTGGCCGGCGTATGCATCTGACGAGCCGCGCGGTCGCGAGCACGCGGCTGTCTCCACCGGCTTTTGCACAGACCGTATGAGAATCCTTGCGAGGATCCCGCGGCCGTCTTACCGTGCCGATGCCTCCTCCTCAAAAACACTGTCGAGTGATTGTACGCCGGTTCGCAATGCCGTCAAGCAGCGGTGGCATGATTATTCTGACCTGTTATTCTTAGGTCAGACCTAAGCAGAGCAATGCCTCGAGCAGGTCCCGCTCGGTTCCGATGGGCAGATGGTTGGACCACGTTCCAAGGCATGCATGTGACTACGACACCTTCCGGACCCCATCGCCCACCGTGAGGCCGGTGCGAACGAAAGGACATTGTTGAATACAGCCGACCTCCTCTCTCCGCGAGACAGAAGGCAGGCGCAAGAAGGTGCTCAACGGCAGCGATGCGCATCCGCACTCACCGCTCTCCCTGCAAGGAAGCGAGAACCCGGCGTGAGATCCCGAGCGCCTACGCGCCGTCGGTCAGACGCACTGTGAGCGGACAATCGCGCGAACCTTGCGGTTGCCGCGGAACACGTTGCGCGTCATCCTTACGTCTGGGGCGCCGGCAAACCGTGGCCGACACGGGAGTCGGCTTCGAGCCGAGGGCTGCGGATGCGACGAAGGTTGCTTCCCGCGGGGCGGCTGTTTCTCCTGCCGTCAAGACGAGGGTCGTTATGGATGACGAGGATCATGCCAGTCTGCCGTTCACCACGCTGGCCTTCGGGTGGTTCGGGCGTGAACAGGTCGAGGTCGCGTACGAAGCCAAGCCTCGCGAGACCACGCCCGAGTTGGAGAAGCTGATCGCCGTCGAATGGGAGCGGCAACTCGCCGCGGCGCACGCGGCCGGCCGGGGCCTCTTTGACGGCACCCTGCTTCGTTACGTGAAGCATGAAGTCTCGCCCGGCGAGACGGGACCTGGCGAACGGTTTCGCTTGATGGTCGGCCCCACGTGCTACCGCGACTTCGATGGGACGAATCTGTTCAACCGGCACCGTCTTGGCGATTTCGCATGGTACTTATTCGCCAATCCCATCGGCACGACCGCGACCTTGCTGACACGCGACGGCGTGATCTGTTACGGTTTGCGGTCTCAACGCGTCGCTTATCACGGCGGTTACATCCATACGTTCGGCGGTGCCCTGGAACGGGAAGATCAGAGGCCTGACGGGTCGATTGACCCCTTCGGCGGCGTCTGCCGGGAACTCCGGGAGGAGCTCGGAATCGAGGCTTCTGAGGTCCGCGATCTGCATTGCATCGGTCTCATCCGCGATCGAGAAATCCACCAGCCCGAGCTGCTGTTCGAGGGATGGTTAACGTTCACGGCAGCGGAGCTGCGCGACCGCTGGCGGACGGCCGAGTCGGCCGACGAGCACGACGGAATTGTCGCCGTGCCGGACGATTCTACTGCAATCCTCCATTTCATAGAAGGTTGCGGGCAGATCGCCCCGGTCGCCGTGGGAGCCCTCTGCCTGCACGGTCGACGGCGTTGGGGAGATGATTGGCAGTCCTTACTCGCCGGCGCGTGGAGAAGGCGGGCCAAGCAGCCGCCATGATGAACGACCTCGCTCCGTCGGCAGGTGGCACCGCCAGCACAGCTTGCTGCGCCATGTCCACGAGGCCACACGGCAGATACTCGCGTGCCGAGAACCCCCCGCTAAACCGATGGGGCCCAGGGCCGAACTCGGTCCGCCCCCCACATAGGCATGCAGGCGAACCCGACGGCCGCCGTACGCTTCTCTCTCGAAACCTGTGCAGGGGAGAGCCTGACCCCTCCGGCCTGCATCTCCGTCTGACGGGCGCGTGTCGGCCAAACGACAGACGTGAGACGAGCCGCGGCGAAGAAGACCTTCAGATCGACAAGAAGCGTGGTCCCCCCCAGAAGCTGCCGTACGCCTTGAACTCGTCGCAAGCATTGCGTGAATTCGTCCGGCGATTGCGCTCTAATGTATTGACAGCGGTGCGTCAGCCGAGCACACTTCCGTCTCGGTGAGCGGATCTGTGGATGCCGCGAGGTCGGCGACGGGCTGGACGCCGACGCATTGCGGAAGGGGATCGGCACAGACCGTGCGGTTTGTGTTTGCATCGCGGTGCCCTGCGCGCGGTGAAAGACAGGCGACTCAGGTATTCGTGTGAGAGTCCGCCCTTCGCGAGGGCGCGGGGCGGACGCCGCGTCGATGCACGACTCGCTGCTTCGAGGGTGCGGCGAGCGTGCGGACGCAGTTGACATCGTTTCTGCGGTCTCCGTGGCTCACTGCCGGCCAACGCTCGGACGGCACGTTTTCAGAGTATAGGCAGCCATGAACATCTTCATGTTGGGTTGGGAGTTTCCCCCATTTATCAGCGGCGGTCTGGGTACGGCCTGCTATGGTCTGACCAAGGCGATGAGCGAATTGGGACACCACGTCGTATTCGTCTTGCCGCAGCCGGTCTCGACACAATGCGCCGGTCACGTTCGGCTCAAGACGCCGACGCCTGTCGCCCTCGCCAGCGGCGGGTACTGCGCGTATGCGCTGGAGGAGTTGGAGAACGTCGAATTCCGCGGCATCCCCTCAACGCTTCAAGCGTATGCGCATCCGGCCGTGGACGCGGCGGGCGCCATGACGACGGCGGATAGCGAGCAAGGCCAAGGCGCTGTCAGCGGCAACGGCGGTTCAACAGAGGCGGCGCAGCGGTCTTTCTCCATACTGACGGAGGCGATGCGCCTCAGCGCCGGGCAGTACGGCGGCGACATGTACGCCGAGGTTCACCGCTATGCCAGGATCGCGACAGCGTTGGCCCGGCACGAGCGGTTCGACGTGGTTCATGCGCATGACTGGATGACCTATCCGGCCGGCATCTCGGTCTCGATTGCGAGCGGACGGCCCCTGGTCATCCACGTGCACTCGACGGAGTTCGACCGCAGCGGCGAACACGTCAATCAAGGGATCTACGACATCGAGCGACAGGGCATGCACGCGGCGCACAGGGTGATCTGCGTCAGCCATCTGACGCGGAACATCGTCATCAGTCGGTACGGCGTGCCGCCGGACAAAGTTGAGGTCGTCTACAACGCGATCGAGAACAACGGTCCGTCCGTTCCGCCGCCGCCGAGAATCGAGCGGAATGAGAAGATCGTGCTCTTCCTCGGGCGCATCACGATGCAGAAAGGCCCGGAGTACTTCCTGGCCGCCGCGAAGAAGGTCCTCGAGCACATGCAGGACGTTCGCTTCGTGATGGCGGGCAGCGGCGACATGATTCGCCAATCGATCGAGATGGCGGCGCACATGGGGATCGGGCACAAGGTCGTCTTCACGGGATTCCTGCGCGGCGATGACGTCGCCCGCGTTTTCAAGATGGCTGATCTCTACGTGATGCCCAGCGTCAGCGAGCCGTTCGGCATCGCCCCGCTGGAGGCCCTCTCGAACGAGGTGCCCGTGCTGATCTCCAAGCAGTCGGGCGTCTCGGAGGTGCTGGCCCACGTCTTGAAGGTCGATTTTTGGGACATCAACGAGATGGCGAACAAGATCCTCGCGGTCTTGCGCCATCCTCCTCTCCAGACCACGCTCCGGGAACATGGCAGCTTCGAGATCAAGAAGCTGACCTGGAAGGACTCCGCCCAGAACTGCGTGCGCGTTTATGGCGGGGCCATCTCCGCGGCCCATGCGCATTGCGTGCACGCGTAGCCCGTCGATCGCCCAGGTTCCGGGTTCGCGGGCCGCCCGTGTCAAGCGCGCCGCGGCGCCGGGGCGAGGCTGCGGGACGCCGCGGGTCGTTGCCAAGACCTGGCCGGCGCCTACAATGCGGGAGATCGCCGAGTACGAGGCATCGCGTCATGGCATCCGTTTGCTTCTACTTCCAGGTCCACCAGCCGTTTCGGCTTCGACGCTACTCCGTGTTCGACGTGGATCAGAACTACTTCGACGACTCCAAGAACGCGGAAGTCTGTCGGAAGGTCGCCAACAAATGCTACCTGCCGGCCAACCGCGTGATGCTCGACCTGATCCGAATGCACGAAGGTCGTTTTCGGGTCGCGTACTCGCTGACCGGGGTTGTGCTCGACCAATTTCAGGCGTTTGCGCCGGAGGTGCTGGAGAGCTTCCAACGCCTGGCCGAGACCGGCTGCGTTGAGTTCCTGGCCGAAACGTACCATCACAGCCTGTCGTTTCTCTACAGCCGCGAGGAGTTCGACGCCCAGGTCGCGCTCCATCGCGAGAAGATCCGCTCGCTGTTCGGCTACGACAGCACGACGTTTCGCAACACCGAGTTGGTCTTCAACAACGAGATCGCCGACGCCGCGCACGCGTTGGGCTTCAAAGCGATCTGCGCGGAAGGCGCCGACCACATCCTGGGCTACCGGTCGCCGGACTATGTCTACCGGGCGAAGAACTCGCCGATCCGCGTCCTCCTGAAGAACTACCGCCTGTCGGACGACGTGGCGTTCCGCTTCAGTAACCGCGGCTGGGTCGAATGGCCGCTGACGGCCGACAAGTTCGCCGGCTGGGTCAACCAGGTCAACGGCAACGGCTTCACCGTCAACTTGTTCATGGACTACGAGACGTTCGGCGAACACCAATGGGAAGACACCGGAATCTTCGAATTCCTGCGGCACTTTCCCGGGTCGGTGATGCGCTATCCCGACAACAACTTCAAGTTCCCACGCGAGGTCGCCAGCGAATACGAAGCCGTCGGCGAGTTCGATTCTCCGCACCTCATTAGCTGGGCGGACACGGAACGCGACCTGTCCGCCTGGCTCGGCAACGCCATGCAATCCAACGCGCTTCAGGAATTGTACGCGTTGGAGCCCGTCGTGAAGGCCAAGGGCGATGAGAAGTTGCTCGCGGACTGGCGGAAGCTGCAAACGTCGGACCATTTCTACTACATGTGCACGAAGTGGTTCGCGGACGGCGACGTCCACAAGTACTTCAATCCTTATGAGTCGCCCTACGACAGCTACATCAACTTCATGAACGTGCTGGACAACGTGTCCGCCCGGGCACGGTGAGGCACGACGCGGCGACATCTTGCCTCTC
>CAZERK010000105.1:0-9481 GCA_964514515.1 uncultured Planctomycetaceae bacterium | reverse complement strand
CTCCCGGTCGGCCGGTCTTCATACGTCAACGAACACTCTTGTCCACGGCCAATCCCGCCAATCCTCAGCCAAACCGGCCCGAACGGGATTCTCCGCGATGTACCGCATCACAACTTCCGCCGTCTCCGTCTCTCGGCAAACGTGATCGTGTGCGGACGATTGCCATAGCGGTGCCTGTCGGCCCATCTTCATGTACTGGTTCGTGGTGAAGCCCTTGAACACGTCAAGCCAGTACGACAACGGTTTGTCGGACGTCGCCGGCGAAAGCAAGACGTGCAGGTGATCCGGCATCAGCGTGTAACCGTACAGACGGTACGCCAGTTTGCAGCAATAGATCTCAACATTCCTGCAGACCATTTGTGCCGTTGCATAGTCGCGGAACGGCTCGCCGTTCGTAGCACAAACCGTCACGTGGATGTCGATGGCGCCGATGTAATCACACTCCGGCAGTCGCACGGCACGGCCGCGCCTGTATGTACGCAGCTCGCGAAAGGGCATCTTGCTTCGCCGGAGATTCACACTGCTACTCCAAGTGCGCGCCCGCCCGGGATGTAGCGTCGGCCCCCCGTGGCCGACGCGGGGCCCAGGGAAACCTACGACTCCGTCGCGTTGAGCCTCTCGATTACCTTCCATAGCTCCAGCACCTCGATAGGACACTCCGGCCAATCGTCTTCCCAACACACAATCACATCACACTGGACTGGATTGTGCCCGTGAGACCGGAAGTTCCGGGACCGAAACTCGAATTCTATCCGCACACGTTCCCACATGCCTTCCTTGCCGAGAACTCTCCGTTTTGCCTCGCAATCGGGGAAACCCGGTTTAACGATCTCAACCACATAGTCCAGCTCTTTGCACACCATACCGAATAAGAAGACGACTCCCTGTTCGTTTGTCGGAGCGTGCTGCAGGCCGCGGAAGTTGATGAAATCGCCGTAAACCGGTCCCTGGATGCTTGAAGGAGCCACTTGTCGTGGAGAGACGCAGCGCCCCCTGCGTCGTTGGCTGCTTCTTCCCCATGTCCCTGCGTACCCTCCGCATCTGTGGTCGGGGACCTTGAGACTGGAGGATTTGTGTACTCACGCACTCGTCGTATCAGTTCAGCATCCGCCTGCGGGTCCAGTCTCTTGAGGGCGGCAGTCAGCGTGTTGATCCAACTGCCGAACCGACGCTGGCAGGCTGACACCGATATTCGCGCGCACTTGTCGAAGTAAATGGTGGTAAGCCTCGCGCCAGGCAGCCGCAAGACACGCACGACTTCTTGCAGTAGTCCTTCATCTGAGTATTGGGGGTCCCCGGTTGAGAGAAAGCGTTGCGGTTCAAGACCGGCGGCTTCAACAAGCTCATTGTAGGATCCAAAAAGAGACAGAATCTTGCGCGACGACTCGCCCGATTGACTGAGAAACTCGCGGCGTGAAACGGCAGACTTCCCAAGTTTCCGAGCAAGCGTCCGCAACTTCTCCACGAGTTCGTCTCTCTCGTCCATTCTCGTTGCCCGATCCGTGCGCGCTATCGCCGCGATTGGCCGGCAAGGCACGCGGCAATCCCGAAAGCGCACGCACCCGGTTTGCGCGTCGGCCCGGGGGGGCCGACGCTACCGACCACGCAGAGCTCGGCCGCTGCTTTTCCATCCCCGCGGAGGGCAGTCCCACAAACGGACGCACACGGCATTTCACGTCGGCCACGGGGGCCGACGCTACCGGACCCGCGGATCGGGCCGTTACAAACCACCGCGGGGCATGCACCCGGGCCGTCAGAGCTTCGCGATGATCGCGTCCGTCATCTGCGTCGTGCTCGCGGCGCCCTTTTCAAAGACGTTCGGCCCGCCGGGCAGGCGCATCATGTCATAGCATCGCACTTTGCCCTCGGCGATCACCGCGCCGATGGCCGACTCGATGCGCTTCGCCTTGTCCGTCTCGCCGAGATGGTCGAGCATCATGCACGCCGACAGGATCATGGCGATCGGGTTGACGATCGACGGCGACAGCTTCTCGTACTTCGGCGCCGAGCCGTGCGTCGGCTCGAAGACCGCGACGTCCTTGCCGAGGTTCGCGCTGCACGCGAAGCCCAATCCACCGACGAGGCCGGCGAACCCGTCCGACACGATGTCGCCGAACATGTTGCCGCTGACAATGACGCCGTATTCCTCGGGGTTCTTCGTCAGCCACATCATCTGCGCGTCGATGTTCGTGTCCCACAGCGCGATGCCGGGATACGCCTTCGCGACGGCCTTCGCCTCCGCCAGCATCATGCCCGACGTCTCGCGGATCACGTTCGGCTTCTCGCAGACGGTGACGGACTTGTAGCCGAACTTCTTCGCGTGATCGAACGCCGCCCGGACGATCCGTCGACACGCCGGCCGCGTGAAGACCCTCAACGAGACGGCCAAATCCTCGCCGGCCGTCTTCTTGAACGCCGCCATCTTGGGGTGCGTCTCCAGGGCCTTGCGAACGTCGGCCGGAGGATTCGTCCATTCGACGCCGCAGTACAAGCCTTCCGTGTTCTGCCGAAAGATGACGACGTCCACCGGCGGCTCGACGAAACCGGCGCCCTCGCGACGGATGAAGTTGAGCGGATTGCCCTTGAACGACTTGCACGGGCGGATGCAGATGTCGAGGTCGAAATGCTGGCGCATCCCGACGATCGGGCTCGAGTACACGTAGCCCTTGCCGCGAAGCTCCGGCGCCAGCTCCGCCGCCGCCTTGTCCTTCGGCTTGGACGTGATCGCGCCGAACAGGCCGATCTTGTGCTCGGCGAGCAGGTCGATCGTCCGTTGCGGCAGCGCGTTGCCTTCCTGGGTCCAGAAGTCCCAGCCGATGTCCGCGTGAACGTAATCCGCCTCGAAGCCGACCTTGTCCAAAACCCGAACCGCCTCGGGAAGGACAACCTTTCCGATGCCGTCGCCCGGCATCGCAACGATGGTTCGCTTGGCCACGTACCCGTCTCCTGCTCGTTTGTCTCTTGGGGAATTCTGCACGGAACGGAGCGTCCGCCCCGGCCGTCCGTCATGGAAGCCCTCTGTCTAGAATCGTCAGTATACGCCCGGACTCCATCCCGCCGCAAGATGAGCGTAGGCCGCCTTCAGACGCACACGCCAATCCAGGAGCGCTCGCTGATGCGCCGCCTTGAGCGCATTCGGTCTTGGCCAGCGGGTGGACGCCATACAAGCCTCGCGGCCCTCGGCGAGAACGAGCAGCCGGCCGTCAAAGCCATGCCCGACCCGGGGACGCCAGACTGATTTGCGTCAGACCGTAGCGTTCCCAGCGCGCCGGGATGGTCGACGCATGAGCCGATTGAGCGCCGCTGCCGAACCTGCGTCGTCCGCAGGAGGCGACGTTACTCAGAAGCGCAAAGCGCTCCAGGAAGCGGTCAAGGCCGCAACCCGGCCATGCACATAACGTCGGTTTGTCCGAACGGGGAGGAGTTTCTATGCCGGGGCGAGACCGAGCACGGGTCGCCGACTGTGCCGGTCGATCATGCCGACAACCGTGTTCATGATGAGGATGGACCAATAGCATTCGCCGTCCACGACGCCGTAGAGCCGCATGAAGATCGTCAACACACCCAGACCGACGCCGAAGATCATCTGACCGTTGGCTCGCAACGGCGTCGCCATCATGTCGCCAGCCACCAGGAACGCGCCCAGCATCAGCTCGCCCGCCGTGAGGTGGTAGAGGATGTAGGACAGTCCGACGGCCCGCCCCTGCTCCGAGGCGAAGACGGGGAACCAGTCGTAGTCGCCGGGCTTGAGGGCGGTCTCGATAGGGAGAATCGCCGCGGCCACCGCCGCCGCAGCCAGCATGGCAGCCGGTAGTTGCCAACGCAGATAGCCGCGGTAGATTAAGTAGAAGCCGGCGACGATCAGCCCCAGCGAGCATGTCTCGCCGATGCCTCCCGACACCGTGCCGAATACTGTGTCGCGCCACGGCGGCAACGCGTCTCGTAACAACGGCTCGTACGCAAGCTTGCCGTCGGGTGGCAACTTGCCTTCCGCGAAGCGACGCAACACGTGCACGGGCGACTCGACCAGCCACGCAGACAACCCGACGGGCCCGTCTGTTGCAAACCAGCCTTGATAGACGCCCGGATCAGCAGGCTTCGCTTCGTCGAGGTCGCCGACGAGCAGGTGCCCGGACGCCAGAACAGGCATTCGATGAACGCCGCTCGCGTCACCGAACTGCAAGCCGAACAGGAAACCGACGACCACGCGACCGACGACGGCCGGCTGCCAGACGTAATACCCCAACCCGCCGAACACCCCCTTGCCCAAGACGATGGCGATCATGGACCCGACAAGCGGGACGTACCAGCGGACCGTGGGCGGCAGCATGAGCCCCAGCAAGAGGCCGCTGAGACACGCATGGGACAGGCTTCCCCGCACGCGTCGCCCGAGCGCAGCGATGAGGACGGATTCCGCTGCGAGAGCCGAGGCCGTGGAGACGCACAGCACCGCCGCCGCATCCACGCCGTAGAGCACGACGCCGCACAACCCGACGATCGAAGCGGCGAAGATGAACGCGCGGATGACGTCCCGATGCGTATTGCCGCTTCTGCGAAGCGGCTTAGGCCGGCCAGCCCACGGGTCACCGTCGATCCATCGCGTCTCGGCCATGCAGCCTTCGGATCTCCCACGCGCGCTTCCGCCGACAAGCGCCGGTCATGCAACCCGATTGGGTCTGGCAGACGGGCGGCGCCCCAATCGCGTGCGGCTACGCGAGATGCTCGCGGCCAACGGCAACTTCGCCGGGCAAACGTAACTACACAGTCCGCAGTCGATGCACGCCTTCAGATGCGACAGCGTCAGGTGACTGCACGCATCCTCCGCTTCGCAATGCAGTAACTCCGACGGATCCAATCCGACGGGACAGTCCTCCACGCACCACCCGCATCGGATGCAGGGAACGGGCCGCGCCCTTTCGACTTCGGAGAACAGCAGCAAGGCCGTCAACTCCGGCGTGACGACCGCGTCATCTCGACCGATGCAGACGCCGGTCAACGGCCCGCCGCCCACGGCTTCGAGGACCGGCCCCAACAGCCCCACCCGACGGGCCAGTCTTCCCAAGGGCGTGCCGACCGGAACGCGATAGGTGCCGGGACGATCAGCCGCGTCGCCCGCCACGGTCATCACCGCGTGCGTGACCGGCCGTCCTTCGAAGACCGCCGTCGCGGCCATGCGCACCGTGGCGAGCGGCAAGACCACCGCGCCGACGCTTTCCGGCGTCTGGCCGGGCGCGACCTCACGATCGAGCAACGTCTTGACCAGGAGGACCGGGTGGCATTGCGGGTAGCGATTGGCCAACGGGCATATCTCGATCTTCCGGCCGGCCGCCTCGGCCCGCATCCGCTTCACCACGCGCCGGTGGCGAAACGGCAAGGCGATCAGGGCTCGGCGGACGCCCAGCGCGTCGGCGACCTCGCAGGTCGCGTCGACGATTCGGCCGGGCTCCTCCACGAGCGTCCGCAAGTCGGCCGTCAGATACGGTTCCGTCTCCATCCCGTTGACGATCAGATCCGTCACGCCCTGGGCGGCGGCCTGTTGGATAAGCTGGTGCGCAGGCATCCGCGGCAACGGGCACCGCACGCCGCCTTCAGCCAACTGCGCGATGAAGGATTCCGATTCCCACGTCAGCGCGCGCGCCGGCCAATCGTCCTTACCGTCCGGCACAAGAACGATGCCGGGAAGGTAGCCGTCGTGGACGGTCCAGACGCGCGTGCGTTCGACGACCCTGCCGGACGTCGGGGCGTGCACGGGAACGCCGTCGGACGAGAGCGGTGAGGCCAATCGCTGGCCGGCAAGGACGCGCTCGCCGGGCTGCACGTCCAGCTTGGCCAGCAGGTCGCGCCTGGGCTGCAACGGGATGTGTAGCGGTCCGTCGACGAAAACCGTCTCGATGGGCAGGCGGGCCGTCACGGCCTTCTGCTCAGGCAGGAACAACCCGCCCTCGATGCCTCGCTCCGGTCTGAGTAGGTTCGTCAACGTGCCCATAGACCCATCACGTGCCGACGAGGCTCAATCCGTTTGGCAGGAGACCTCCGCCTCCGCCGCTTGCTTGCGGCCACCGATGATCCCCAGCTTCGAATTCGCGGTCACGAAGTCCAGGATCGCGCGGCCGGTTCGGGTTCGCACCTGCGGCGCGAACCGCTCGACGGCCCTGCTGAACGGCAGGTCCGATCGGAAGAGGCTGCTGTACGCCTCGCGAACCTCCTGGATTTCCGCGTTCGTGAACTCGCCGCTGCGCCTCATGCCCAGGGGGTTGTAGCCGACGCACACCGATTCGTGCAAAGCCTTCATGTACGGCGGCAAGTCCTTCGCCAAGCGCGTACCGCCGCCGATCATCACGAACTCGCCGATTCGGGCGAATTGGTGGATCAAGCTGTAGCCGCTGATGATGGCGTTGCGGCCGACGGTGACGTGCCCGCTCAGTCCCGTGCAGTTGTAGACCTTCACGTTGTCGGCCAACTCGCAATTGTGGCCGATGTGCGCGTATCCCAGGATGAAACAGTTCTTGCCCAGGATGGTCCAGGACTCCGGCTGCGTCCCGCGATGGATCGAGGCGAACTCACGGACGATCGTGCCGGCCCCGATCTTGCAGTAGGAACGTTCTCCGGAGTAATGGAAGTCCTGCGGAACGTGGCCGATGACCGCGCCGGGATGGATGACGCAGTCCTCCTCAATCTCGGTCCAGCCTGACAGGTAGGCGTGCGGATAGACCTTCACGCGCTCGCCGATCTTGACTGGCCCTTCGATGATGACGTAAGGGCCGATCTCGGCCGAGCTTGCGATCTGTGCTTCACGATCCACGACAGCCGTCGGATGTATCGCCATGGGTGCCTCGCGCTCTCTGCCCCGCCTCCCCCCGTTCCGGGGCGCATTCTAAGGTTCGCTGGTCAGGCTTCCAGTCCAGCCCGTTGGGCTTCCAGTCCAGGGCAGTGCAAGCGGCATTCCAGATGCCGTTCAGCCCGGGCGGCGCGTCACCGATGTCTGCCAAAACGCTGGAAAACGCCGATTCGTCTTGCTTTGCGAGCCGTCGGCCTTGTTCGTGACCACGGAGTTTCCCGATTGTCTGCGCCTCACTTGCGCGCAGCCGCGCGGGCAGGTCCTGCTCGTGACCACGGCATATCCCGGTTGGCTGGGCCCGCAGCAGCCGGTCCGTCGACCGGGCGGCTCCTCACAACCGGAAGCCTCCGACCTGGCGAACTACAATCTCGCCGCATGACCCGGACAGACTCCGAGCGCGGCATCGACCCAAAGGCAGACCCAGAAGCGCAGTCCGGCCTGCGCCGCGAGCGGCCCGCCGCGACGCGCGCTGCCGGCAGGGTGCGCGTACTCGTCATCGTGATGCTGGGCGTGCTTTTCGTCGGTTGGTTTCTGTCCGGAGAATGGGGGTTTCCCATGCTGTCCATCGAAAGGGCGTTTGGCGACGTCCGAGCGCCGGAGTTTCCGTCCGTTGACGCCTGGCTGAACACCGACGAGCCGTTGAGCCTGGAGGCGCTTCGAGGGCAAGTCGTGCTCGTCGACTTCTGGACGTACTGCTGCATCAACTGCATGCACGTGCTGCCCGACCTCCGGTACCTCGAAGAGAAGTATCGCGACAAGCCGTTCGTGGTCATCGGCGTGCATTCGGGCAAGTTCAGCGAGGAGAAGGACCCGGAGAACATCCGCCAGGCCATCCTGCGGCACAACATCCGTCATCCCGTGGCCGTCGACAGCGACTACGAGATTTGGAACGCCTACGGAGTCCGTGCGTGGCCGACGCTCGTGTTGATCGACCCCGAAGGCAAGATCGTCGAGCAGTTGTCCGGCGAGGGGCATCGCGAGCGGCTGGATCGGGCGATTGACCGGCTGCTGAAGGAGCATCGTAAGAAGGGCACGCCCAAGCCGCCGATGCGTTTCAATTTGGAACGGCAGGGGTTCAGAACCGGCGCATTGGGGTTTCCTGGAAAGGGCCTCGCGGACGCCACGGCCGGCCGCCTGTTCATCAGCGACACGAATCATCATCGCGTGCTCGTGACGGGTTTGGACGGAGGCATCCAATGCGCCATCGGGTGCGGCGAAGTCGGTCTTGAAGACGGGGCGTTTGACAAGGCTCGGCTTCATCAGCCGCAGGGCCTGGCCCTGTCCGCCGACGGACGGACGCTGTACATCGCCGACACGGAGAACCACGCCGTTCGGGCAGCTCACCTGGACCGGGGCGTCGTCGAGACGATTGCCGGCGCCGGCACGCAGTCGTGGGATCGCGATGCCGACGGACCGGCCCGCAGCACGGCGCTGAGCTCGCCGTGGGACCTCGCTCGCGTCGGGGACCAGCTCTACATCGCCATGGCAGGCACGCACCAGATCTGGGTGCTTGATTTGGTCAAGGGCCGCGTTTCCGTTTTCGCAGGCTCCGGACGCGAGGCCGGCATCGACGGCCCCAACCGCCGTGCCGCCTTCGCTCAACCGTCCGGCCTGGCGACCGACGGCCGCGTGCTGTACGTGGCGGACTCGGAAGTCTCGACGATCCGTTCCGTGGGGCTGGAGCCGCCCTTCGCGACTCGAACCGTGGCCGGCAGCGGCGGCTTGTTCGACTTCGGGAAGGCCGACGGCACGGCCGCGCACGCCCGGTTTCAACACCCGTTGGGCGTCGCGCTCTGGGACGACCGCCGGCTATTCGTGGCCGACACGTTCAACCACGTCATCCGCCTGATCGACCTGTCCTCAGGAGACGTGGCGACGTTTCTGGGAACCGGCCAGCCCGGCCCCGGCACGCCGGATCGCATCGGCTTCTACGAGCCCGGCGGATTGAGCGTGGCCGGCGACACGCTCTACGTCGCGGACACGAACAACCATCGCGTCGTCGCCATCGACCTGGCTTCGAAACGCTTCCGTGTCGTACAGGCAGTCCAGGCTGGCTTCTAAATCGCCGTGCGCGATCCTCCGGCGTAGTCAGTCGCGGCCGATCCGTCGCGGAAGATCGGCTGTTGCGGAACTCCGCACCCGGCGCGTACTACGGCCGATCCACCGCGGCGAGTCGGCCGCGCCCCGCGCGCCCCCGAATTGCGTACGGTGATTCAGTATCCCAACCGCCTTCTGCGGCCGCTGGACTGCTCAGAAGTTCCGCCATCAGAGCGATCCTGGCTTGCTCTCCTCAGGACTCTGCGAGCCCTCGCGACGATGGATCGTCGATCAGAGGGGTGTCGTTCTATTCCGAAGCCTTCTGGAAGACCGTCGAATCAAAGTACCGTCCCTTCACGGTCTGCCGCTGCATGGCGAGGCGTTGGGCATAGCGGGCCGGTTCGGCGGAATCCGGGTGCGTAGGATGGTGCTCTCGGATGATCTTCATGGACGCCTGGTTGGGTTCCAGGAAGCAGATGATTGCGCCGGGCTTGGCGGTGCGGAGCGCCTCTAGCAAGACGATTGTCCGTGCAGCCTCGTCCACATCGTACAGGACGCCCAACAAGAAGAACGCGACAAACGCGGCTTCGTAAGCCGGACTGGCCG
>CAZERK010000104.1:0-9517 GCA_964514515.1 uncultured Planctomycetaceae bacterium | reverse complement strand
CCCGGGGGCGTCCCCGGACCACCCAACAAAACCGGGAACTGCGCGCTCCCCTGCGGGTCGCGGCTAAACAGCGTCAGCGCCGGCGTCGGCCGGGACGCGAACGCCCGGATCGTCCAGACGGCCTGCGAATCCTGGCGACGGGCTTGCCGCCCTTGCTGACGCGGCCACCGCCCTTGCTGACGCGGCCGCAGCCCTTGACGACGCGGCCGCCGCCCTCCCGCCCGTCCGTCTCGCGCCTTACCCGCGACTTCTTGCCGGCCGGCTCCTCGACAAGCGCCAACGTCAACTGTCGGCCGGCCATATCGACGCTCGCGATGCGTACGGTCGCCTTGGAGCCCATCGCGAAGCTCTGGTGCGTGCGCTCTCCGACGACGCGGCCGATCCGTACATCCACGTCCCACCAGTCGCCCGCCATATCTTCATAGCGGAGGAGCCCGTCGATAAGCAGCCGCGGATGCTGCACGAACATGCCGAAGTTCGTGATGCCGGTGACAACGCCCTCGAACGACTCGCCGGTGTGGCCTTCCAGGTATTGCAGAATCTTGATCGTCTTGTATTCGCGCTCCGCGCTTTCCGCCTGCCGTGAGGCGCAGGACAGCCGCCTGCCCATCTCGCGAAGTTCCTCGTACGACGGGACCGCGCCGTCCGCTGTCGCACGCATCGCCCTACCCCGCCGGCTCAGATGCATCTCCAGCAGACGATGGATCATCAGGTCCGTGTACCTCCGGATGGGGCTCGTGAAATGCGCATAGCACGTGCTCGCCAGCGCGAAATGCCCGATCGCCTCCGGCGAGTACTCCGCCAACTGCATGGACTTCAGCACGGCCAAGCTGATCGCGAAGCCTTCCGGCCGTCCACGAACCGAGTCCAGAAGCCCCTGCAAGTCTCCCGGCGTCAACTGCTTCGGGACGGGATAGCCCGCCGCTCGGACCATCCGCGCCATCGCTTCCAGCGCGGTCTCGTCCGGCTCGCCGTGCACGCGGCGGAGGATCGGCACGCCCTGGCAGGCGAGGAGGCGGGCCACGGCCTCTTTGGGCTCGACCATGATCATCTCGATGATCTTATGGCTGAAACTCGTGTCCGCCGGGTGGGCGTCGATCATCCGTCCTTCGTCGTTCAACTCCAATTCGACCTCGGGCATGTCCAGGACGATCATCCCGTCGTCGAGCCGCCGCTTTCGAATCGCGCGGGCGAGCGTTTCCATCTCGTGCAACAGTCCGACGACGGCCGCGTCCAGTCCCTTCGGAGCCGTCTCGCCACCGCCTGCCGGCGACGCCGCGCGGACGGAAGCCCGAGGCTCGTCGGCGTCACGAAGGAGCTTCCTCGCCTTGCGGGTCTTGCCCTCCAGCGCCGCCGACTTGCCAGCCTTGCCTTCCAACACGGCCGACGCCTGCTCGTAGGTCAGTCGTCGGCTGGATCGGATGACCGTGTTCGCGAATCGGGCTCCCAGAACTCGGCCGGCCGCGTCGTAACGGATGAAGGCGCTCTTGCAGAAACGCGGCTCGCCCTCCTGCAAGCTGCACAGTCCGTTCGACAGGACCTCCGGGAGCATCGGGATGACGTGCCGCGGAAAATAGACGCTGGTACCCCGCACCCGGGCCTCCTCGTCGATCTCGCCGCCCGGCCTGACGAACGTGCTGACGTCGGCGATATGCACGCCGAGCTCCCAGACGGCCTCCGTTCGGCTGCCCCGGCCTCGCCGCAAGGCGCCTGATTCGGCGGCTGCGTTGGGTCCCCGGCGACCGGCGGCGCCCGATCGATTCCGCGAATACCGCGCGCCGTGCTTGCCTTCGTCGCGACCGACGTCGTCCCCCAGCCGCGTCAGCGAGATCGCGTCGTCGAAGTCGCGCGCGTCGGCCGGGTCGATCGTCACGATGGTCATGCCGGACAAGTCCTCCCGCCCTTCGCCGGCTGCGTCGGCATCGAATCCCGATGACACGGCCGTCGCCTCCGCCAGTACCGCGTCCGGGAAGGCGTCGGGAAGCTGAAACTGTCGAACGATGCTGAGCAGGTCGACGCCGAGTTCGCCCGTCTTACCCAGCCGTTCCACGATCACGCCCTTGGCCGGTCGACCTTCGCTGGGATACTGGATGATCTCGACGACGACTTGATCGTCCGCCTTGGCCGACTTGGCGCCGGGATCGGCGATCAGGATCGGCACGTGCAAGGCGTGGCCGTCCGGTTGCACGAACCAGATGCCGCCTTCGCGGCTGAGACGGCCGACGAATCGGTTTCGGCCTCGGCGAAGGACTTGGATGATCTGACCGCCGAAGGCGATCTTCCCCTCGCGCTTGCCGCGCCGGACGACGCGGCACAAGACCGTATCGCCCGTCACAGCATCGAGAGACGCGCCCGGCGGGATGAAAAGGTCGCCATGCACGGTCGGCTCTTCTGGAACGACGAACCCAAAGCCTCGCGGATTGGCCCGGTAGGTGCCGGCGATCTGGCCGCGCGGCTGCGGCAGCATCACGGAGCTGCCCGTCCCGAGCACGACGCGCCCCACCCGACGCAAGGCGTCGACGGCCTCGCGGAAGTCGCCGTGCTCTTCCTCGGCGATACCCATCGATCGCGCCAACCGTTGGACCTCCACCGGTTGGTATTCGGGCTGTTGGAGAAAATCGAGGATTCGTTCGGAGAATCGTCTGGGCATGGGGGCGTCTTCCGGGCTTGCTGTGTTCGGTCGGAACCGCGACGATAGCGGCGTTCACGGGGAGAATACAACCGAAAGGGGCGAAAGCCTATGGACGACATCATCGCCCACGCTCGCGATTTGGGCAAGAAGATCGCCGCTCATCCGCGCTGCGCCGCCTTCCTGGACGCCGCCCGAAGGGTGGCCGCCGACGAGCAGGCGCAACGAATCCTGCGGGACTATCAGGACCAACTGGCGAGGGTCCGCGCCCTTGAAGAAACCGGCAAGCCGGTCGAACCGCAAGACAAACGCAAGTTGGCGGACTGCGAGGCCAAGGTCGCCCAGAGCGAGCCGCTCAAGGCGATGATCCGGCATCAGGCCGACTACTTGGAACTGATGGCCAAAATCAACCAGGCGATCGACGAAGCCAGCCAATCTTGACGCCGCGACATGCACCTCGCGGCGCGGCTGCCGAGGACACGCGCGGCGTCAAACCGCCGACTGGCAACTCATCAACTCATGAGAGCCGCCGGCCTTGGCCGGCGGGTAGCTCGAAGTCGCTCGTGACGTTCGGACTGCGGCCAGAAGATCGCGTTGTAGATGACGCCGAATCTCCCTGGGAACCTCGCGGCTGAGAAACGGAGCGTCAGCCTTCGGGATTCTGTGCTTTGAGCGTGATCGCGACGGAGAAAGGCAGGCCGCGACATGCTTCAACGACATCCGGTCAGCCTTTGGCGCAGGCTCGCGCGCCCGGCCGGCGTGCTCGGCGGCGCATTGGTCGTCTGCGCATGGCTCTTCGAGGACGCTGCTCCGAACCGTCTGGCGGCTGAAGGCCGGCGTTCAGGTCCGATCCGCTTCGCATACTGGGGCGGCATCGACGATCATCAAACGTGGCAGGAGGTCATCGCCGCCTTCGAAGCCGCGCATCCCGCCCTGCGAGTACAACCGGAATGGTTGCCGCTGTCCGGCTTCAGCACGAAGATCGACCATCAACTCGTCGCCGGGGCCGCGCCTGACGTCCTGATGTTCCAGGACGAGCCCTACCCGCGCTACGCCGAGAAGCAGTTCGCCGACCTCGGCCCCTACATCGCGGCGGACGCGGAGGTGCAAGGCTGGGTGGCCGACTGGTGGCCGACGGCCGTGCGGTCGTTTGAATACGACGGGGCGATGCACGGCGTTCCCATCCACGGCGGCAACGTGCTCATCTTCTGCAACCTCGACGCGTTCGATCGAGCGAGCCGTGTTCGAGGACGCCGCATCCCGCCGCCCTCACCGGACTGGACGCTCGACGACTTCGTCGCCGTTTGCCGCGATCTGACGGTCGATCTCGACGGCGACGGCGACATCGATCAGTACGGCTTCATGCAGCCGCATTGGGTCTACTATCTACCGTTCATCTGGGCCCACGGCGCGGCCTTGATGGACGACGCCAGGACGCGATGGACGCTGACCGGCCCCGAGGCGGTCTCCGCGTTCGCCATGTACGCCGACTTGCAGCTTCGCTGGGGCGTCGCGCCGATGCCGATCGAGTACGCCGGGCAGAACTCGGATACGGCCTTCCTGTCCGGCCGCGTCGCCCTGTGCGTCAACGGCCCCTGGTTCATGCCGTTTCTCCGCGAGACCGCTCTGCGGGATCGTTACAAAGTCGTGCCGATCCCGCGCGGATCAGGCGGCTCGGCAACGCGCGTGACCTGGGACGGCCTCTGCATCTACGCAAAGCTGCCCCCGGAGCGAATCGCCGATTGTTGGAAGTTCGTCCGCTTCGTCCTGAGCGACTCGGCGCAGCGGGCCTTCGCCGTGCATCAACGAGCGATCCCAGCCAGACGGGCCTTGGCTGCGACGTTCGTCGCGTCGGGCGGCAGTCCTGGGTCCGCGGCAGACGTGTTCGTCCAGGAAACACAGACGGGCCGCCTGCAACCGATCACGCCGGCTTGGCATCTGATCAACACGGCGATGCGGCGCCATCTGGCGTCGGTCATCCTGGAGGGCGACGGCCGACGGTCTCCGGAGGAGGCGGTCGCCGCCCTCGCGGCGGACCCAGCGATTCGCGAGGCGATTGAGGGTAAACCATGACGGAGATGCGCCGCCGCTCCATGCCTCAGACAGAAAGGCCGCGTCACGGCGGCGCGTGGTTCGCGATGCCGTGGTTCGTCGGGCTGGCGCTGCTTTATCTGGGCCCGATGGCGGCCCTGCTCTGCCTCTCCATGATGTCCTGGGACGGCATGGGAAGTTCCAGCCTGAACTGGGTCGGCGACGAGAACTTCCGCGCCCTCGCCCGCGACGGCTTCTTCCTCAAGGCTCTGATCAACAGCGCGTCCTACACGGCGATCAACGTCCCGGCGCAGCTCGTCGTGGCGTTGACGCTCGCCCTATTGGTCAAGCAGTCGGGCCGGCGGACCGGCCTTTGGGCGACGGCGTACTATCTTCCGCACGTCCTCGGCGGAGTAGCGACCATCCTGATCTGGTGGTGGCTGCTCAACCCGCAAGTCGGCCCCGTCAATCGAGCGATCGGCTGGCTCTACCAAGGCCTGGACGGACCGCTGGCGGCCCTCGGTCTGGGCGGCACGAAGTCCTGGCCGCTGCCGCCCTGGCTGTACTCGCCAGTCTGGGCGAAACCGTCGCTCGTCTTGATGAACCTCTGGCAGGCCGGCGGCGGCATGTTGATCTTCCTGGCCGCGATGCTTCGCGGCGGCGAAGATCTGCACGACGCCGCCAAGCTCGAAGGCGCGACCGCCCTGCAGCGCTTCCGCTACATCACGCTGCCGCAGGTCTCGCCCGCCCTCCTCTTCAACGCCGTGACCGGCATCGTGTTCTCGATGCAGGCGTTCAGCCAGCCTTTCCTCCTGAGCAATTGGCAGCAGCAGGACAGCCTCCTGTTCTACATGCTTTACCTGTATCAAACCGCCTTCGACCGGCATCTCTTCGGCGTCGCCGCGGCGATGGCGATCGTACTGCTCGGCATCCTGCTCGCCTGTACCGCGACGGCCCTGCTCGTCACCCGGCGCTGGATCTACTACGACTTTGACGAGGGGACGGCATGACGCGGCCTTGGCATGGCACAGACAGGACCGTCGTGCGTCTGGCGGTGGCGCTCGTTCTGGTCCTACCCATCATCTGGGCCTGCTGGGCCTCGCTCCAGCCGATCGACCGAATCTTCGCCCAGCCGGGCTTCACCGATGCGGCCGCCTCCTCGCCCTCCGCTCCCCGATGGCAGAACTATCACGAAGCCCTGACGCGCCTGCCGTTCGCCCGCTTCCTGCTGAACTCGGCGATCATCACGTTCTCGTGCGTGGTCGGCACGGCCCTCAGCAGCTCCCTCGCCGGGTTCGCCTTCGCCCGACTGTCGTGGCGGGGCAGGGGCTTCTGGTTCGCCGTCGTGCTGGCCACGATGATGGTCCCCGTGCCGATCCTGCTGATCCCCCAGTTCCTCATCTTCGAGCATCTCGGCTGGATCAACACGTACAAACCGCTCATCGTTCCGAGCTGGCTGGGCGGCTCGCCCTTCTACATCTTCCTGTTCCGACAGTTCTTCCTTTCCATCCCGCGATCCTACGAGGACGCCGCTCGCCTGGACGGCGCAAGCGACTGGCAGCTCTATTGGCAGATCATGCTGCCGATGGCCAAGCCGGTCATCGGGGCCGTCGCCGCGCTCAGCATGGTCTACCATTGGCAGGAGTTTCTGGCCCCCCTCGTTTACCTGTCCGACTTCAATTCCTATCCCGTCTCGGTGGGCCTGCGGATGTACCAGGCCATCGAAGGCAGTTGGGCCAACTTGATCATGGCGGCCAGCCTCGTCGCTCTGCTGCCGCCGCTGGCCGTGCTCCTCGTCACGCAGCGATATCTCATGCGGAACATCGGCCTGCGATGACCATGCCGCGCCGGAGGCGTCTACCCGTCCTCTGCCGCGAGCATCCAAGCCGCACCCTTCGCAACGGGCGCCCAAGCCGTGCCCATCGCTGCACACGCGCGATCCGCGCCGTGAGGCAGGCCGCCCTGCCGCTGGATAGGATGCGGGCATACGGGGTTGCTTGACGATCCGCGCGGCCTATAATGCGACTGTTTTCGGACGCCGCTCGTGGTTCTGCGCTTGGTGAGGAAACGCGCAGCATGCCGCCCGGCGGGCCGTCGATGGAGGTCAACGATGTCAGGGAAGGCCGCGTCGAAGAAGCAGAAGGCCGCCGGCAGCACGGCAAGGAAAGCCGGCATCGCCAAGTCCAGGAAGCCTGATTCCACCAAGGCGAATCGCTGCGCCGCGACGCGGACGACGACCGCCGCGACGGTGACGCAGGCGGCGCCGGCGACGTCATCGGCGAGGAGCGTTGGAGCCAAGTCGCCCAGTCCCGTCACGGTTCCGTCGGCCGCACGGGCGAAAACCCAGCAAGCCCCGACGACGACCAAGACGAACCGCGGCTCGGGCAAACAGACGGATGCCTGGGCTTCCGACGTGCTCGCCAGGGCCGAGGTCGAGGTCGCCTCCGTCATCGAATCGCTCAACAAGCAGATGTCCTCGGCGATGACGGCCATCACGGAACTGGCCGTCGCCCAGCGCGGCCGAAGCGAAGCCGTCCTCCGAACCGAGCCCCTCGATCGGGCCACGGCGATGTTTCAACGACTGGTCACGGACGCCGTCGATGAGCACGTCGCCCGGATGCTGCCCACGATCATCGCCTTGCGGAGCGAGATGGCGCAGCGGCTCGCGGCAGGCGCCGCACCGGGCGACGCCGCCGAGGACGACTTCCTGGAGCGAGGCGTCGAGATGTTGGACCAGGTTCTGGCCGGCGCCCAAGTCAACTCGTTCGACGCACGGACCGGCGAGACGTTCGACCCGGTCATCCATCTTGCCGTTGGCGAGACGGACCGGGCGGATATTGCCGACGGGGCGGTCTCCGAACTGATTCAGCCTGGTTTTCGCAGCGTTCGGGGCAAGGTCATCTCGCCTGCTCGCGTCAAGGTCAACCGGAGGTAGCCGGCGATGGCCCGCCTCGGGATCGATTTCGGCACGACGAATACCGTCGCCATCCTGCACGACCGCGGGATCCTCTCGGAGGTCCTGCATACCGCGCGCACCGGCGTAGGCGACATCGTTCAGGACGTCTTCCCCTCGGCCATCCTGATCGACAGGACGACGGGCGAGCGATGGTTCGGCATCGAGGCCGACCGGCGTTTCGGTCGGCTGGGCGCGAGCGACCGATACCTGTTCATCCCGTCGCTCAAGCGCTGTCTGCGGGATTATGCCGACGGCCGCACGATCGACGCGGCGTCGGGCAACAGCGAGGACAAAAGCGAAGGCGTTAGCAAGGACAGAAGCGAAGGCGATGCCGCGGGCGGAAGCGAACCCAATTGCGAGGACGACAGCGGTGCAGGGAGCGCCCGCGTCGCCAGGCTCGACGTCGCCGAGCTGCTTTGCGCGTTCCTGGAGGCCTTGGCGGATTCGATCCGCCGCTCTCGATCGCTGGCGTCGGACGAGCCGCTCGAAGCCGTGATTACGTGGCCGGCCAACGCCAACGGCGCTCAGCGCTACATCACGCGGCGCTGCTTCCGAGAAGCCGGCTTCCGCGTCCTGGATACGATCAACGAGCCGACGGCCTCCGCCATCGAACTGGCGGATTGCCTGGGCGCAGGCCGACGCGTCAAGCCGCTCTCGACGGGCCGGGCCCTCGCCGTGTTCGATCTGGGCGGCGGAACGTTCGACGCCTCCGTCGTCTGGGCCGAGGACAAGGAGTTCCGCGTCCTGGCGTCCGGCGGCATCGAAGACCTCGGCGGCGACGACTTCGACCAGATGCTGCTCGACATGTTCCTGGAAGCGATGCGGCCGACCCCGGATCGAATCGCAGGCCTGACGCAGCAGGCGTTGCTACGGCAAGCTCGCGCCCAGAAGGAGACCATCTCCTCCGGCATCGTGCGGAGCCTGGTCCTCAATCCGGCGGACTTCGGTCTCGCCGGCCGGCCGGTCTCCATCCGCGTAACCGAATACGTCGACCGACTGCGACCGCGGATCGAGCCCGCCGTCGGAGTCCTGCGTCGAGTCATCGAAAAGGCGGCCGCACAGGAGCCCCGGGTCAAGACGGCCGGTCCGTTGACCATCTACATGGTCGGCGGGTCCAGCAAGCTGCCGGTCGTCGGCGAGATGTTGGCCGCGGCCTTCCCGAACGACCGCGTCATCCTGACCGACAAGCCGTTCATGTCGGTGGCGATGGGCGCCGCCGTCTGCGCCGTCGAGATGATCGGCTACCGCGACGTCTTCAGCCGGCATTTCGGCATCATCCGGTTGAGGGACCACGGCCGAGCGGAGACGTTCGACACGATCTTCCCCGCCGGAACGCCCATCCCCCGCCGCGGCGAGCCGCCGTTGGAGAAGCTCGTCCGGTATCACCCGCAGCACAATCTGGGGCGCCTTCGCTACTTGGAATGCGCGGAGATCGGCCCGGACGGGATGCCGCGCGCCGGCACGCGGGCCTGGTCCGACATCATCTTCCCCTACGATCCGGCGCTGTCCCTTTCCAGCCCGCTCGGCGATCTGAGGATCGTCCCGACGGACCGCTTCTCGCGCGACGCCGTTTGCGAGGTCTACCGCTGCGACAGCGACGGCGTGATTACCGTCGAGCTTCAGCGGCCAACCTGCCAGGACCGCCGCACGCACGAAGTCTACCGCGACTGACAAACCCATCCTGAGACGGCAAGGAGCCCCGCGGACTTCAGTCCGGGCGGCGTCGCAAACGCGCGCGGGAGCATCAGAGTGTTGTCGAGGCCGTTCGTCGGCTCTACCATCCGTCCCCGATGATGCGAAACCTCATGCTGCTGTTGGCCTACGACGGCGGCGACGTTCACGGCTGGCAGTTTCGGCCGGAGCAACGGCCGGTGCAGGGCTGCCTCGCCCGGGCGCTGCGG
>CAZERK010000103.1:0-9556 GCA_964514515.1 uncultured Planctomycetaceae bacterium | reverse complement strand
GCGCGGACAGCTTCAGGACGACGACCATCTGCTGCAGGGCAGGGCGGCCGGGGACTGGGCTACGGCGTTTCCGATCGACGTGAGTCTCGCGACGCTGCGGCGAGGCCGGGAACGGTTCGACGTCTTCTGCGCCGCCTGCCACGGTTTGGATGGAACGGGACGCGGCGCGGTCGCCGTTCGAGCCGAGGAATTGGGGGAAGGCGCCTGGGTGCCGCCGACGTCGATGCACGCGGAGGAAGTCCGCCAGCGACCGGTAGGCCATCTGTTCAACACGATCTCCAGCGGCATCCGAACGATGCCGTCGTACGCCTCGCCAATCCCGGTCGAAGATCGTTGGGCGATCGTCGCGTACGTTCGGGCCTTGCAGCGGAGCCAGAATTCGAAAATCGAGGACGTGCCGGAGGAGAACCGGGACGCGCTGCGGTGATGGGGCAGGCGCGCGGGAAGACGCACGCAACCGTGAACCGCCGCAGTCGTGCGCGGCATGGTGTGGTGCAGCCCGCTGGACTTGCGAGCATGAGAATCAGTCGCACATCGCCTGGACGATCTGACGGCGGCAAGACGCTCGATGCCTTCTCCGCCGTGGTCGCGGGGATCGTTGGGTCCGTTCTGCTTTTCGTCGCCGTCGTGATCCTGCAGGGGGCGTTCCGCGATACGGGCGACGGGACCGCCGATTCCCGGATCGCAGGCGGCGGTGCAAGCCTCGCGAGCCGGCTGCACGCCGAGCAGCGGGAGGCCATCAGCAGCTACCGGTGGGTAGACCGCTCAGGCGGCGTCGTAGCCATCCCGATCGACCGAGCCCTGGAACTGACGGTGCGAGAGTTGCGCGTTGGCAGTCCGTCGGAAGGCGGCAAGCATCCCGCGAACGGCTGATCGAGTCCGGCCGATCCGGATGACTGGTTTGTCAATCAAGTCCTGGGGGCCTCCGCGTGAACGTTTCCGGATCGACGCTGCGACCAGAGCTGCTGGCGCCTGCCGGCGACGGAGATTGCCTGCGTGCCGCCGTCGCGAACGGAGCGGATGCGGTGTACTTCGGGCTGCCGGCGTTCAACGCGCGCCAGCGAGCGGCGAACTTCAGCCTGGACGAGTTGCCGCGGCTCATGCAGTACCTGCACGACCGCAACGTCAAGGGCTACGTCACGCTGAACACGCTGGTCTTCTCCGATGAGCTGCCCGAGGCGGCTCGATACGTTCGGGCAATCGCGGAGGCGGGCGCCGATGCCGTCATCGTCCAGGACCTGGGCGTCGCTCGCCTGATCCGACGCATGGTCCCGTCCCTGCCGGTTCACGCCTCGACGCAGACGACGCAGACCGAGCCCGAGGGCATCGCGATGCTGCACGGGCTCGGCATCCGCCGCGTCATCATCGCACGCGAGCTTTCAATCGAGGAGCTCCAGGAGGTCGTCGAGGCGGCGGCGGTCGAGCTGGAAGTCTTCGTGCATGGCGCGCTGTGCATCTCCTACAGCGGGCAATGCCTGGCGAGCGCCTCTCTCTGGGACCGTAGCGCCAACCGCGGTCTGTGCGCGCAAGCCTGCCGGCTGCCTTACAAGTTGCTGATCGACGGCCGCAGCCTCGACCTTCGGGACCAACGCTACCTGCTCAGCGCGAGCGACCTGTGCGCGGCGGATTACGTCTGCCAACTGGCCCGGATGGGCGTCGCCGGCTTCAAGATCGAGGGTCGGTTGAAGGACGCCGCGTACGTAGCGGCCGTCACGCGCTTCTATCGAAAGGCAATCGACGCCGCCGTCGCAGGCGAGGCGTTCGCCGCGTCTCCGGCGGATCGGGCCGAACTGGAGATGGCGTTCTCGCGAGGCATGGGGCCGGGCTACCTCGCGGGAACGAATCACCAAACGCTGGTGCACGGCCGATTTCCCAAGAAGCGCGGCTTGTTCGTGGGCACGGTCGTCGGCGTTACGCCGCGCGGCGTGCTCGTGGAACTCGTGAGGGAGTTGGTCGGTCCCGCGCCTGTTCGGCAAACGCCTGGTTTTGCAGCCGGCGCGGCGAACGACTCGTCGGAGAGAACGACGACGATGCTGTTGAAGCCGGGCGACGGCGTCGTCTTCGACGCCGGTTCGTCGCCGGAGAACGAGCAGGGCGGCCGCGTCTACGCCGTGACGTCCCGCGCGACGGACCGAGGCCGCGTTGAATTGACGTTCGGTCGCGGCGACGTAGACTTCGCGGCGATTTCCGTCGGGTCGGGCGTCTGGAAGACTGACGATCCTCAATTTCGCCGTTGCCTGGACAGCCTCTCTCGTCAGGATTCGCCGCAGCATCGCTGTCCCGTCACGCTGCGCGTCAGGCTGTTGCTGGACGGGAGGCTCCAGGCGACGCTCGTTGACGAATCGGGGCGCGAGGCGTCCGCCGCGAGCGACGGTCCCTTGGAGCCTGCACGCAAGCACCCCTTGACCGTCGAGCTGTTGCAGGATCAATTCTGCCGACTGGGGGATACCCCGTTTCGTCTGGACTGCATCGAGATGAACTCGACGCAGGGGCCTGCGGAATCGTTGCCCGTGATGGCGCCGAAGAGCGTGTTGAACGATTTGCGCCGGCGGGCCGCGGCTCAATTGAAGACGCTGCGCGATCGTGACCGTCGCCACGACGTGATCGAGCCGCATGCCCTGGAGCGCAACCGTCGCGAGATGGCTGACGCGCTCCGACGCCCGGGCGACCAGCTTCCGCCCGGATCAGCCCCGGTCCGAACGGCACAACTCGCCGTCTTGGTGCGAGACCTCCAGCAACTCGATGCTGCGTTGGATTGGGCGTCCAAGCATGCAAGCCGGCGCCGCCTCGCCTGCGTCTACGGCGACTTCGGCCGGCTTGCGGATTGCGACGCAGCCGTTCGCGCTGCCCGTGAGGCGAAGCAGAAGCTGGCCCTGGCGGTCCCGCAAGTCGTGATGCCGGGCGAGCAGGACTTGCTGGAACGAATCGCCGCCTGCCGGCCGGACGCCGTTCTAGTCCGCAGCCTGGCCTCGCTGCAATTCCTTCGCAGGCGGTTCACGGAAATCGAGCGGATCGGAGACGGCACGCTCAACGTCGCAAACGAGATCACGGCCCGGCTGTTCCTGGAGCATGGCCTGTCGACCATCACGCCGGCCTACGAAGTCGGTTGGCCGGAGCTGGCGCCGTTGGTCCGTCACGTCTGGCCGGACTCGCTGGAGGTCGTCCTCTACCAACACGCTCCGATGTTCCATACGCGATACTGCTTGTTCGCCGCCCACGTTTCTCGGACGGGCAATTGCCAAGGCTGCGAGCAACCTTGCCGGCGCCGCGCGATGCTGCTACGAGATCGCAACGACGTGGACCATCCGGTCTCGGTGGACGCCGCTGGCCGCAACACGGTCTTCAACGCCAGCGCGCAGTCTGCCGTCGGCGATCTGCCGTCCATGCTCGCGGCTGGGCTACGCCGCTTTCGCATCGAGTTGTTGCACGAGTCTGCGGCCGAAACGCAGCGGCTGCTTAGCCTGTACGCCGACCTGCTCGGCGGCCGGGACAAGCCGAAGGACAGGCCGCCGGGTCAGGCCGGGTTCTGAGAAATCGCTCGCTCCTCCGCACCCCCCGCCGACGGGCGACAGATGCGACGGCTCCAGGCGGCTGACGAGCCCACCCGACGGCGACTTGCCATCTCGGGGCAACTTGGGCTACGCTGTGCGACCGGCTGGACGGCCGATCCAAGCGCCTTCGTCTGCTTACTCCCTATTGCTGAGGTGAACGCGATGAACGCCGAGGTCCTGGGTACTTGTCTGCTCATCATCATCGCTCGAATCGGCGACGTCTCGCTGGGGACGCTGCGAACGATCTGCGTCGTCAACGGGCAGCGCGGCGTCGCCTGGATTCTGGGCTTCTTCGAAATCCTCATCTGGCTCATGGTCGTGTCCAAGGTCATCAACAGCCTGGACGATCCCGCCTACGCAATCGCCTACGCGCTCGGCTTCGCCACCGGCAACTTCATCGGCATCACGCTCGAGAAGTACGTGGCCTTCGGCGAGCAGGTCGTCCGGGTCTTCACGCGACAAGGCGTCCAGTTGGCCGAGGACCTCCGCGGCTCGGGATTCGTCGTGACTCGGTTCGCAGGCGAGGGACGAGACGGGCCGGTCGATTTGCTGTTCATCGAGACGCCGCGGAAGCTCGCGCCCAAGGCCGCGCAGCAGGCCAAACAACTTGATTCAGACTGCTTCATCGTTGTGGACGACGTGCGAACCGTCTCGTCCGGCCTCCTTCGCGGTTTCGAGCCCACCGGCTGGAGGGCGATCCTGAAGAAGAAGTAGGTTGCGAGGGTGTCCAGAGGGTCCGCGGGGCGGGAGGCGGCGAGCTCTGGGCGACGCGACGAATGGCGGGCAACTGGGGCGATGGACGCGGCGCGATGACTGCCGGAGCGCCGCGAGGAGGACCGGAGCGATTGCCGCTCGACGGATCGGGCCATGACGGACCAAGCTTTCGGATGCTGGTACTCCATCCTGACGGCGCTCGCCTGGGCCTTCGCGCTGATCTTCTTCAAGCGCAGCGGCGAACGTGTGCCGCCCTTGTCGCTCAACCTGTTCAAGAACACGATCGGGCTGGTCCTGCTGATCGCGACGTTGCCGCTGTGCGGGGACGGAATCGAGACGATCCGGCGGCTTTCGTCGGAGGACGTCTGGACGCTGCTCGTCAGCGGCTTCATCGGCATTGCCCTGGCCGATACGGTCTTCTTCCACGCCTTGAATCGCACCGGCGTCGGCATCATCGCCATCGTCGACTGCCTTTATAGCCCGTCGGTCATCGTCTTCGCCTTCTTCATGCTGGAGGAGCGCCTCGGATGGCTGCAGGGCGTCGGGGCGGCCTTGGTCCTGTCGGCCGTCCTCGTTTCGTCACGTCTCAAGCCGCCGGTGGATCGGACGCGACGCCAATTGGCCGCAGGCATCGTGCTCGGCGGGCTATCGATGGCGATGATGGCCTTCGGCATCGTGCTGGCCAAGCCCGTCCTGAACGACGTGCCGCTCGTGATGGCCACGACCCTCCGCATGATCGCCGGCACGCTTTGCCTAGCCGCCTATTGCGCGGTCTCGCCGCGGGGGAGAGCGCGGTTTGCGGTTTTTCGTCCGTCGGCGACCTGGAGATGGTCGGTGCCCGGCGCCTTCATGGGCGCCTATGTCTCGCTCGTGCTCTGGATCGCGGGTTTCAAGTACATCGACGCGTCGGTGGCGAGCATTCTGAACCAAACGTCGACGATCTTCGCGATCATCCTAGCGACGGTGATCCTCCGGGAGCGTTTCTCCCGTCGCAAGCTGCTGGCAGTCCTCCTGGCGCTATCGGGTGTCGTGCTCGTGACGCTCAGCGACCGGTTGGAAGGTTGGCTGCGGTCCGTCCTGGCCGCGTGACGCCGGGGCGTCGTAGGCGGGCTCTGTCGACCGAGCCCGTCGGAGCCGATGCAGGCGTGCGCGATCAGCGTGCGGCCAACGGCGACGGGGGCCTCGCAGAAGGCTGTCCTTGGCCGCGTCAGCCGCGACCGGCTCGGAGCCAGTTCCCTTCTGTCATGGGTTGCTCGCTTCTCGCTCAAGCTTCGTGTCCGGTTCCTCGACGGGGCGAGAAGCCGGCGCGATTCCGAAGAAGCTGACGCCGTAGTCCTCCGCGGGATGCAGCAGCGATCGAATCCAGTCCTCGATCAGCTTGTAGTCCCGGGTGCCGCGCGTTCGGAAGCCGGGCTTGAGCTTGACGCGGCCGGGATGCCGCAACTCCGGAAGAACGTCCTTCGTCGGAAGCATGTACGTGAGCAGCAGCGACCGTTCCGGCCGAGCCCGATCGATTATCCGAAGCGCCTTGTTCTCGAACTAGTGGAGCATGAGGTAATCTGCGTACGTCGTGCTGGCCGTTCGCTTGGGATCGTTGAACAGGTGAAACCGTTGCGCTTGGTTGCCTGGCACGCCGTGACATCCGGCCGTGGCGCAGCTCCGGAGAACGGTCGGCATGACGTGCTTCTTGAAGTCCACGAAGACCTCCGGGTCGGACGTGATCTTGACCCGGTCGGCGTACTTCGCCCCCTTGTAGTAAGCGATGTAGTGCAGCTTCTGGGGAGCAGTCAGCCTGCGAAACTCGCGACGGGTCTTGTCTCCCTCGAAGTCCTTGTGTCCCTCCATCTCCACCAGGAAGTCGTCCACGGTCTCCTTGGATATCTTCACGGAGACCCGATCAGGCGGGCCGGCCTTTCCGTGCATCCCGCGCAGCTCGAGATAGCGAATGCGGTTGATCTCCTCGGCGGTGAGCGGCCTCAGGCCTTCTCTGTAGGCTTCCGAGACCTGGGCATCTTCCTCATTTTCCTGGGGCTCCTCGGCTTCCGGATCCTCCTGTTCCTCTTGAGACGGCTGCTGGACGTACAACGTGGGCGCGTCGGGGCTCGGGCGTGCCATGCCCGTCAAGTCCGTCGGGGAACCCAACGCCGTCGAGAATCCAAGTCCTGTCCACGTGCCGGCGGCGACCGCCAGGAGGCATACGAGGCCGAAGGCCGTCCAGAACCGGCCGTGGTCGTTGACCGATTCGCGGCCCCCCGCGGGCCACGGCCCGCGGCTCTCAACCTGGGCAACGTTGGCAGCTCGATGCCGGAGTCTGTCGGGGAGATTCTCGCTGTTCATGGAAGGGCCTCCCACTTCGCAGGGCGTATTGCCGCAAGCCGTGCGCCCGATCGGCGCAGCCCAAGATAGATACTCCCATCGCGGCGGGCGTGCAATAGGAAGGGTGTTGCGCCGCATCTCCTCTGGAGATGCGCGGGTGCGACGCGCAACGCCATCTCGCCATGCTCATCGGCGCCAGGCGTCGGGGCGTCGTCAAGCGGGCATCGTCGTGCGTAACGCCTGCCGCGACGATCGATCTTGTTTCGGTTACGGGCAACCGCCGGCGAGCAGGCATTCGACGAACAGCGTGATGTCCGCCGTCTCGAAGGAGCCGTTGGCGTCCACGTCGGCGCATCCGCAGCCCTCGGCGAAGGGATCGCCGGCGAGGAAGCAGTCAACGAAATCGTCGATGTCGTCGCCGTCGACGTCGTTGTCGCCGTCCACGTCGCCGATGACGGTCGCACAATCCGGTTCGGGACCGCCGCACCAATCCAGGATGTGCGTCAGCAACGCGACGCGGCCCGCCTCCGGTACGGCCTCCCAAGGAAAGCCCCAGTACGTCGTACGATAAACGCCGTTGTCCTTGTCCACGGCTGCGGCTCCCTGGTTGCCGCTGAACGCTTGCTCGGCCGAGGCGCTCGCGGTGACGCGGTCGCTGTAGTTCGTGAACGGATAGGACAGCGTGTAGGGGCCGAATCCGGTGAAGACGCTGCCCACGCCGGTCACGGTTCCTTGAGATACGTCGTTGTTCACCGAAGCCACGCCGAGGTAGTTGGTCATGAAGGACGTCAGCCCGCGATCATAATGATAGTCTTGGGCGTTGATGAACAGGCAATTGCCCTGCTCCAGCCACGCGGCCAAGGCGGCTTCACCCGCCGCCCCCGGTCCGCACGCTCCGCCAAACTCGTCGCCGGTGAACCAGATGACGATCTTGTACGGGGCAAGTTGTTCGGCCGTCGGTTCGTTGTCGGAGTTGTTGGTGTCCCAGACGTCGTAACCGGCGCCGATCGCGTCAAGGGCGGAGGTGTAGTACGTCCGCACGTTTGGACTGTTGTCGTCGTCGTCGACGAGCAGGATCGGCGGCACGTCGAGCGTTCGGAAGCTGAACGGCTCGCTGAAGCTGCCATCGCCGCAGGTGTTTCGCCCGCGCACGTGCCAGTAGTGCAGCGTGGCAGGGTCCAGGGCAGGGGGCACGTCGTAGCTTGTGTCGACGAGAGTGGCGGACGCAACGATTTCGGTGAAGCTCGCATCGATCGCGACCTCCACGTCGTACTCCGCAGCCTGCGGGGCCGCCGCCCAGGACAGGGTCGGCTGCACGGAGACCCCGGTGGCGCCATCCGTCGGGGTCAGAAGCGCCGGTGCGTCCGGCGCGGTATTGAACAGATGGAGCCTGACGACGGTGTCGTGCGAAGAAGACGCGGAGACACCGTTGATCTCGATCGTGTAGGTTCCCGGTGCGCCCGCGCCAGTGTTGCTCACGGTCATCGCGCTGACGCCTGGCGGGGTGACGGGATTCACGTCGAAGCTGACGGTCGTACCGGCCGGTTGGCCGGCGGCGCTGAGCGTGACCGGCTCGCTGTAGCCCATGACCGACCCAACGTCCACCATGTAGGCAGCGTCTGCCGGGGCGCAGATGCTCTGCTGGTTCGGCGAGGCGAGGAGGCTGAAGTCCGGCTCCTGCGCGCAGTTGTAGCAGACCAGGGCGAAGTCCTGGTCCGTCCCGTCGCCAAAGTTCGGGATGCCGTCGGAGTTGATATTGCTGGCGACGACGCGGACCGTGAAGTCGCCCGAGGCCGTCGGGCCGATGAACACGCCCTCCATGTTGTTCTGGTAGTCGGCCGCGCCGCCCGTAATGGACCAGCCGTCCGTGCCGAACACGTTTCCTCGATACACGTCGGAGCCAGCTTCAACAACCAGGTCCAGATCGTTGTTCCAGGCCGGCGTGCTTCCGCCCAGGCCGTGACCGGGCGCGTCGGTCCAGACCAACATGATCTTCAGCGGCTGCGCGGGATCCGCGACGGAGACTTGCCGCGTCCACGTTTCGCCGGTGCCGTCGAAATACACCGGGTTGTCGAAGTAGAGCACGCTGACTTGCGGATCGACGACGGCTTCGAGGTTCAACCGTCCCCATCCCTGCTTGCTGTCGAAAGGATGACCCATCACGACGCCGTCCGCATCCAAGTTGCCCGCGAGGTCATGGGCGACCGGCAGGAAGGCGGCCTTGACCAGGGCCGGGCTGGGGTCCGGAGGGCTCGTTGGCAGGTTGCGGTAGTACTCGATGAACAGGGCGACGGCGCCGCTGACGTGCGGCGAAGACATGCTCGTTCCGCATCGGTAGTTGTAGCCGTCGCTCAGGTCGGTCGAGTCCACGTAGCAGCCGGGCGCCACGATGTGCGGAAGTTTGCGACCGTCGAGGCAGGGGCCGTGCGCGCTGTTCGATGACAAGTTGTTGATGTCCAGGAACTGCGCCCCGGCATAGGTCTGCATCTTCGTCGAGCCGACGGAGAAAATGTTCTTGGCCTCGTCGGGCGTACCCTGGCTGCTCGTTCCGCCGGAGCCGTTCATGATCGAGAGGATATAGCTGAGCGGCTGGTTGCCGGGCGCGTTCGGATCGGCGTCGCGCACGCCGACGTCGACCTGCCGCGTGTCGTCATCGTAGCCTTGAGGCGAACCGGACGGCCCCCAACTGTTGCTCGAGAGCGACGCGCCGTTGTTGTACGAATCCGTCATGAGCAACAACATGCCGCCGTCCTGCTGGTACCAGGGGCTGTATACCTGTTCGACGAGGTTCGCGCCGGGAGCGACGCCGAGTCCGCGCAGGAAGCCGTAGCTGTCGAGCACCCCTGACGAGCCGTCCGCCGCCATGATGCCCGCCGTGTGCGTGCCGTGGCCGCTGGAGGCCGATCCGCCGCACGTCTGGCCCGTGCAGGGCAACATGCGATTGACCAGGCAGGGATGCGTGTCAAGGCCGCCGC
>CAZERK010000102.1:0-9664 GCA_964514515.1 uncultured Planctomycetaceae bacterium | reverse complement strand
CTGGCCTTCTTGATGAGGTCGGCGGCCGATCCCTGAATCACCGTGTTGGCGGCGAACCGTTCGGCGGCCTGCCGGGCCGTCTGGTTGCGGGAATTGATGTCCGGGATGGCCCGGCGACGACCCATGATCGTCTTGACGAAGCCGCATCGCCTCGCGTCCGCGACGCATTGGTCGAGGAAGCCGCGGATGCGCGGATAGCGGTTGAAGTATCGTTCGATGAACCGTTTGGCCTCGCTGACCGGCATGCCCGTCTGTCGCGACAGGCCGAACGCGGACTGGCCATAGACGATCCCGAAGTTCACGGTCTTGGCCCGAGCGCGCTGCTGTTTCGTGACCTGCTCCAACGGAACGCCCTCGATCTGGGCCGCGACGAAGGCGTGGATGTCGCGGTCTTCTCGGAATGCCCTGCCCAGCACCTCGTCTCGACAGAAATGCGCCAGGACGCGCAGCTCGATCTGCGAGTAGTCGGCCTTGAGCAGTCGCCAGCCCGGCCGGCCGGGAACGAACGCGCGGCGGACATGGGCGCCGAGGTCGGTTCGGATGGGGATGTTCTGCAGGTTTGGTTCGCTGCACGAGAGCCGTCCCGTGACCGCGCCCGTCTGATGGAAGCTCGGATGGATCCGGCCGGTCCGCGGCGAGACCATCTCGGGCAAGGCGTCCACGTACGTGCTCTTGAGCTTGCTAAACTCGCGATGCTCCAGCACGAGGCGCGGGATCGGGTCCGTCGTTTCGGCGGCGAGCGTCTCGAGCACCTCGGCGTCGGTCGATCGCGTCGTCTTCGTCCGCTTGACGGATCGCATGCCGCGCTCGTCGAAGAGAACCTCCGCGAGCTGCTTGGTCGACTGGATGTTGAACGGACGGCCTGCGGCAACGTGGATCTCGTGCTCCAACTCCCTGAGCCGATCCGCCAGCCGGTTGCTCAGGCCGGCGAGCAACTCCGTATCGACGGCGACGCCGCGGGATTCCACGTCGGCGAGGACTTCGGCAAGCGGCATCTCGAGGTCGCGGAACAGGGCCGTTAACTCGGGATCCGTCATCTGGCGTTCGAGGACCCGCCGCAGCCGCCATGCGACGTCGGCGTCCTCGGCGGCGTACTGGCATACGCGGTCCGTCGGCAGTTGGTCGAACGTCGTCTGCTTCTTGCCCTTGCCGATCAGCTCGTGCGCGGGGATCGGGCGATAACGCAGCAGCTCCGTCGAGAGCGCGTCGAGACTGTGCGACCGGCGGCTCGAGTCGAGGACGAAGCTGGCGATCATCGTATCGAAGTCGACGCCGGCGACGGCCATGCCTGCGCTCTTCAAGACGACCAGATCGTACTTGACGTTCTGGCCGCATTTGCGGACGCCCGGGTCGGCCAGTACGGGACCGATCCGCTCGCGGACAGCCTCGACCGGCACGGTTCTGCCGACGCCTCGGACGGGAACGTAGTAGCCGCGGCCGGATTCCCACGAGAAGCTGAGACCGACGAGATCGGCGGTCGCGGGGACGAGGCCGGTCGTCTCCGTGTCGAAGGCGAAGACGGGAACGGCGGCGAGCTTGCGTGCGAGCCCGTCGAGCGCCTCGATCGTGTCGACCAGCTCGTAACGGCCGGGCGACTGCGTTACGTCGATGAGCGTCGATTGGCCCTCCTGCGTGCCGGGGGCTGGCGCGGCCGCACGATCTGGGAACAAACCCATCGCAACCTGTCCGCCGCTCCGCGACGCTTCCTGGTCCTGGCGCGCCGTTTCACCGTCAGCCTGCGCAGTCGGGGCTGAGCCAGCGGCGGGCGCGCTGTCCGGCTGCACCGCCTGCTCGGCGTCCTCCGCAAACAGCGACGGCCCCGTCGCGGCCGCCTGTCTTGAACGAGTCTTCTGGCCTGCAGGACTGGCGGCTGCCGACGGACGACCTGCGGGCGTCTCGGAAGAATGCGCCGTCGGATCGGCAGTCCGGGGCGTCGGCGACGGGCGGTTCGCCGAGGACTCGCGCGCTCGCGTCTGGTTGCTGATTCGGTCCAGCAAGCGGTTGAGGCCCAGTTCGTCGAGGATGGGAATGGCGGCGGCCAGATCGAATCGACTCACGGCGGCGTCGGCCAGATCGAAGCCGATCGGCACGTCCTTCCGCAACGTGACAAGACGACGGACCGTCTCGGCGCGTTCTCGAAACGCGAGGATGTTTTCCCGGAGCTTCGGCGTGAGTTCGTCGGCGTGGGCGAGGATTTCCGCAACGCAGCCGTACTTCTGGAGAAGCTGGGCGGCCTTCTTGGGTCCGACGCCCGGCACGCCTCGCACGTTGTCCGTGCTGTCTCCCATGAGCATCTGGGCTTCGACCGCCTGGGCCGGCCCATAACCCTTCTCCTCGACCATATCCGCCACGGCGATCACGCGGTCCTTGCCCGGGTCGTACAGGCGGACGCGATCGGCAAGCAGTTGGTCCAGGTCCTTGTCACGGCTCACGAGGTACACGTCCACGTCCTCGCCGGTGAGGCGATGGCAAAGCGTGGCGAGGATGTCGTCGGCCTCGAAGCCCTGGAGGCGAAGGATGGGAATCCCGACGGCTTGCAGGATGGACACGATTCGGTCCATCTGCGGCGGTAAGTCCTCCGGCGGAGGCTGACGGTTCTGCTTGTAGGTGCTGTCGATCTGGACGCGGAACACGGTCTCGTCGGCGCAGTCCATCGTCATAGCCAGGTAGTCCGGCCGCCGGTCGTACAGGATTCCAAACAGCATCTGTAGGAAGACGTGCGTCGCCCGGGTCGGTTCGCCTGTCGGGGCGGTCAGGTTTCCGAACGGCGCGTAATAGGCGCGGTAGATTTGTGCATGGCCGTCGATGAGATAGAGCGTGCGGCGAGACACGAGAGGACGCCTCCGGCGCGATGGAGCAGCCGTGGATTCGACAAAGACCCATGAGACCGGCGACGGCCTATAAGGTCAAGGCAAACGGGCCTTTGGAAAACGCGGTTCGCGGACCCCTCCAGCCGGCGCCCGTCTCGCCGGGTTGCTTGGGCCGCCGCCGTTGACATTTCGCCTTGGTTTGCAGATACTTAGGTGTACTTCGCAGTGCGAATCGCGGCCCGGCGGCAACGGGCTGTGCCCTCCCCGCGCGAAGTGCCAGAGTTCAGACCCGACGGACACGAAAGAGCTTCGCAACATCCTTCATGGGGTCCCGCGGCGTCCGTCGAGACCAAGCCTGACGAGGAGCAACTGATGGCCGGTGTAGCACCGCAGCAACGAGGCGGGTCCAACGCCACGACGATCGGCATGGTCGTGGCGATTGTCCTGGCAGTCCTCTTTCTCGCCGCCCTGATCTGGATGTTCATCCAGCAGGAGGACTTGAAGCGTGCCGCGGAACAGGCGACGGCCGCCCGGGCTCGGATGGCAGCAAGCGGCGACGAGAACGCCGCCCGACAGATGTTCCCTGACGCCGCCGGTGCCGGGAAAACCCTGATCGGCGAGATGAACAAAGGCATCAACGTCCTCTGCTCGCGCTTGAGCGGCGACCCCAGCAACACGCCGCAGATCGCCCTGGGCAAGCTGGATACCGTGCTCCAGACGATTGCGGACGAAGGCAAGATTGACAAGCCGGAGTTGGTCGGCACCGCGGGCGGAGCCGCCGCAATCATCGAGAATCTCTACCGGCTCTACCTCGACCAGCTTGCTGCCAGCGAGCGAGCAGCGGAAGACCTTGCGCGCGCCAATACCAGGCTCGATGAGAAAAGCCAGGCGTTTATCCAACTCGATGCGACCTTCCAACAAGAGTTGAACAAGCTCAAGGCGCAGGTCGAGTCCCTGCAGACCGCCAAGAGTGAGTTCGAACGGGTCAAGAGCAGCGAAGTCGAGGCGCTGGCCCAGCAGATCAGCGAGAAGCAGGAGTCGCTGAACTCGATGCGCGTCGCCCGTTCGGAGCTCGTGAACACGTTTCGCGAAGAATACGGACGGCTGGAGGGGCTCTTGGGCGAACAGCGTGAAGCCCTGAAGGAGCTTCGCGGGCCCGGCGCCCGGGGTGCCCAGGAGTTGGCGTTGGCCCGCAAGCCGATCGGACGCGTCCTTCGCGCTCTGCCAGGCGATTCGCTCGTGCACATCGACCTCGGCCGACGGGACAACGTGACGCTCGGCATGACCTTCAGCGTGTACTCCGCGGACGAGCGGGTCCCGGCCGACGGACGCGGCAAGGCCAACATCGAGGTCGTGAGTCTTGGTGAGCGGACGGCAGAATGCCGCGTCACGACGCCGCCGTCGCCGGACGATCCGATCCTGGAAGGCGATGCGGTCGGCAACATCATCCTGAGCCGCAACAAGGCAAAGAAGCCTCAGTTTTGCATCGTCGGCGAATTCGACGTGGATTACGACGGCCATGTTGACCTGCGGGGCCGCGAGGCCATCGCCGCGTTGGTGCATCGCTATGGCGGCGAAGTCGTCGACGAGGTGACGGCGTTCACGGACTACGTTGTGCTGGGATTGGAGCCGAGCAGCACGGCCTATCCGACGCCTGCCGCGGCGGAATCGCGGGCGCCGGCTGAGGCTGCGGGAGCCGCCGAGGAGACGGAGGAGTCCGAAGCCGACGAGGATGAAACCGAGGCGGCAGACGAGGAAGGCGCCGAGGAAGAAGAGGCCGATGACGAAGAGGCCGGCGACGACGAGGCCGAAGAAGCGGAAGCCTCGGACGAGGAGGCCGGCGAGGATGAGGAGGCTGACGAGTCGGAGTACGAGTCAGACGCCGATGAGGAGGAGTCGGCCGACGACGAAGCCGAAGAGGCCGACGATGCGTCCGATGAAGAGGAGGAAGTCGCCGCGACGACCGGCAGCCCGACCGAAAGGCTGGGCTCCGTTTTGTACGCGCCGCAGGCGGCGATGCAAATCGAGCGGCCTCAGGCAGTCGACCCGACGAAGCTGCCCCGCCAGCGACGTTTGCTCAGCGAGCGGGAGCGCTACGATCTGGCCGTGCGGCGGGCAGAGATGTTCTCGATTCCGCGTCTGCCGCAGGACCGCTTCCTGAACTTCCTCGGCAACGAGCCAGGCCCCAGCGCCGCACGGCGATTGCAGCCCTAACACGACGCCGCCAAGCTCGTACGAGTTCCTGGCTCCTCGGCGTTCTTCCGCATCTGCGAGATCAGGCCAGGGCGGCCTTGACCATCGCCGTCGTCTGTTCGACGACATGATCAGGCGCGACGCGCTGCACGTCCGGCTGAGACCGATCCTTCAACTCGACGACACCTTGCGATAGCGCTTTATGGCCGGCGGTAATGCGGATCGGAATGCCGATCAGATCGGCGTCCTTGAACTTGAATCCGGCCCGCTCATCGCGGTCGTCGAACAAAACCTCGATGCCGGCCGCCTCCAGGTCGTCGTGCAGCTTCTTCGCGGTCTGCATGACCTGCTCGTTGCGTGGATCCAGGGCAAGAATGATGACCTGGAACGGCGCGATCGACATCGGCCAGACGATGCCGTCGGCGTCGTGATGCGCCTCGATCGCAGCGGCCATGATGCGGTTCACGCCGATGCCGTAGCAGCCCATGATGTGCGGATTGGCCTTTCCGTTCTTGTCGAGATACGTCGCACCCAAGGCGTCGCTGTACTTCATGCCAAGCTTGAACACGTGGCCGACCTCGATGCACTTCTCGTGGGCCAGTTCGCCTCCGCAGCGCGCGCATCGGTCGCCCGCCACGACGGACCGGATGTCGCCGACGACGACGTGGCCGCCTTCGAGCGGGAAATCGCGGCCGGGATTCACGCCTGTGACGTGGTAATCGGTCTTGCAGGCGCCGGTCGCTGCGTTGCGCATGACGGCGACGGCCTGGTCGACGATCAGGCGATAGGGCACGCCGGACTTGTCCAAGGCGTGCGGACCGGCGAAGCCGACGTCGGCCGAGGTCAGGCGGCGGATCGTCTCTTCGTCGGCGAGTTCGAGCGGGCCGCCGGCCAGCCGGCTCAGCTTGTTCTCGTTGACCTCATGATCGCCGCGGACCAAGGCGACGACCGGGGGCGGCGGCGCCTTGGGCGCCTTCGTCGAGGCCTCGCCGGACGCGGCCTGCGTGTACACGAGCGTCTTGATCATCTGCTTCGGCTGCGTGCCGAGAAACGCCGTCACCTCGTCGATCGTTCGTTGCTGGGGCGTGTGCACCTCGACCAGCGGCTGCATGGCCGAGTCGTCCTGCCGTATCGGAGCGAACTCCGCCTTCTCGACGTTCGCAGCGTAGCCGCAGGACGAACAGCGGACGAGCATGTCCTCGCCCGCGTCGGTCCGCACCATGAACTCGTGCGACGCGCTGCCGCCGATGGGGCCGCTCTCCGCCTCCACGGCGATGTAGGGCAGGCCGCAACGGCCGAAGATTCGGCAGTACGCCTGATACATCTTCTCATAGCTCTCGTTGAGGCTCTCGACGGACTCGTGAAAGCTATAGGCGTCCTTCATCAGGAACTCGCGGGTCCGCAGCACGCCGGACTTCGGCCGAGCCTCCCCGCGGAACTTCACCTGGATCTGATACAGGGTGATTGGGAGTTGCTTGTAGCTGATGAGGTACGCCCGGGCAATCTCCGTGATCGGCTCCTCGTGCGTGGGGCCCAAAACAAGTTGGCTCCGCCAATCGCCCTTCGGCCCGCCCAACCGCAGGAGCGTATCGCCCATCGCGACCGTTCGGCCCGTCTGCTCCCAGAGCTCGACCGGGTGCAGGACCGGCATGTGAAGCTCGATGGCTCCCGCGCGCTCCATCTCCTCGCGGACGATGGCCTCGACCTTGCGGAGCGTGCGATAGCCCAGCGGCAGGTAGGTGTAGATGCCCGCGGCGAGCTGTCGGATGAGCCCCGACCGCAGCATGAGCTGGTGCGAAGGCACCACGGCGTCCTTGGGAAGTTCCTTGGTCGTTGGGATGAAGTACTCGGTCCAGCGCATGTTGGTCTGCCTCGACGAAGAAGAAACCGGTCTGTCCCGCACCCATTAGGCCATCGTTTGCCCCCGGAAGCAAGGCCCGCTCTCAGCCGCCCTCGAGCGACCGCCGATGAGAGCCGCGGTGAATCAGAGTCGCAACTTGAGGTGAGAACGGCCGGCCTCAGCCAGTGGGCGGTAGGGGGAACGGCTATGCGCCCTGCGAGCCTTCAAGCGAGGCATTGCGAGCCTGTGCGGGCTCGGTGGTCGCGGGATGGCTCAAGTACTGAATCAACTCGTCGAACAGGGCCTCCCGCAGGGCATCCTGCACATTCTGGCCGTCATGGGTCAACGCCAAATTCTTGGGATCGGTCGTGTACATCGCCTCATGAAACCGCATCACACGCAAGAGAAGCCGCGAATGGTCGGGGTTGTAAACGTTGACCACGAGACTTCCGAGGCAATAGTGAAGCTGCTTGTTCCCTTCGTGGCGGTAGCTCAGCTTACAGTCGATCTGGCAGTCGATCTGATCGAGATTGTCCGGCCGGGCCCACCCCACGAAGGCGAACGCTCTTCTGCGCTGGGCGTGCGAAATGAACGCCTCGGCGTCCACCATCGCTTCGCAGCCCATCCCCACGCGAAGGGCCGATCCGCTTCGGCCCAACATGGGAGCAACGGCGCCCGGCGGCGTACGACCGTAGAGGCGCATCTCGATGGGCTTCGCGCAGCCGTTCGCAACAAAAACGGTCACGAGGACAGTTGCCGCAGCAAGTCCGTTTCGCATGGTTCGAGCATCCTTCGACTGCGGGGCCGAGCCTTGGCCCAGGCGCTTCCCGGTCCGATCAGGGGGGTGTTGACCGCCATCGCCGCGAGAGTTCGTCCATCAGGAACGCGCCGCCGCAATAACACATACGCCGCAAACGCGAATCGACGTCGCGCTCGCCGAAGGCGTCCCGGCGCTTGGGCGTCGACACCGCCAGGACGGCGCCGTCGGACAGCCGAATCGCCCGGGCCGTCGTAGCCATCGTCCGTTGGCCGGAGACCGGTCCCTCGCGCGCCACGCGGACATCCAACAGGATGCAGATTTCGCACAAGTCCTGTCCCACGGAGGCCGGCTTGTCGCCGACCTTCTTGAGAAGCTGCTCCCGGACGACCCCGGGGTCGACGACCTGCACATCCGGCGCGAGCGACAGCAGAAAATGGATGAAATGGTTCTCGACGCTCGAGCGGTCCCCCGGAAGCGCCTGGTCCACGGAGGGAGACTCCCAAAAAAGCAGGACGCCTTCCTGGCTGTCCCAGACCGGGCGGCGTCCCAACGCCGACTGATCGTCCGCTCGGCGCTCGGCGGCGACGGCGCCGGCGTCTGCGACGTCGCCGCTAAACACGTTGGCGATCACGGCGAATCTCGGCGACTTCGCTCGGTGGTACAGTTCCGGGAAGTCCCGGCGCAGGCTCTCTGTGAGCTCGTCGCACGGATCGACGGGAGGCTTCTCTTTCAGATACTCGGCGGGCGGGGGGTCAGCTCTGCGCGGCAAGTCCGAGGGTTCCGGCTGAATGGGCGGCTCATCCGGGCCACAGGCGCCCGCGACCACCGCGAACAGCCATCCCATTGCCATCGTAGCCGCCGCGGCGAGGGGACGCCGTCCGACGGCCCGAAGGAATCCGACGTTCACGCGGAACAGACTGATCCCTGGCATGACGGTCTCCTTCGTTTTCAATGCTTGCCTATGTCTTGCGGATAGTACACGTACACCCGCACGTCATCGGCGGGGACGGTGCTGTTGGCTTCGTATTGGACGCGCTTGCGCGGTTCGAGAACAAACGTCTGCCAGTCCGTCTGATCGACCATGAGGCCGCCTTCACTCATGCGGGGCTGATAGAACGCCGTCCGGATTTCCACGCGCCGCGAGACGTGCGACTCCAGGGAATGGAACTGGGCGATGACCCGCAGCAACCCGCCGTCGAGACGTTCGATCTTCAGATCCCGGCAGGGGACGTTGGCCTTGAGCCACGCTTCGTTGTAGATGACCTGGGACACGTCCTCCGTGCGGGTCGTTCCCGGATTGGGCGAGTGCGCCTGCGGATGGCAGCCGGCCGCGACCGCCAGGCTCAGGCCGAAGAGCACGCGCCTCGGACAACAGAGAACCAGTTGTTGCATTCGATGTTTCATTGAAGGCCGACCTCCTCTGGATACGCGACTTCGATGTCGAAATCATCCGCGTCCTGCAGGCTCGTGCATTGATAAGTCTCGGAACGCCCCGGACTCAACAAAATTTCCGACCAAGCGGATACGTCGACCGGCTCCTTGGAGTCGCCTTGTAGGTACTTCGTTCTTGCCACGATGCGGAACGCGTGCTCTCGGTCCGCTTGGAGCTGGTCGACGGACATCACCGCATCGAGCTCTCGAAGGCCGGAGCGAGGATTGACCTCGTTGCGGCGCACCTCGATCTTGAGGTGCTGTTGCAGCCACGGATTCTTGTATTGGATCTTCGGCGCCGGGTCCGCTTGTGCGCCGGTCTGGGGAGCCGCGCAGCCCGCCGTCCAGCAGACCATCATCGCGCCACCTGCCAGCAACGCGGCCATGCACTGAAAAACGCGCCCCGTCTGACGCGGTGTACACCGCGCATCGGATGCCGGGGACGATCGAACAGAATGACGGTGGTCTGGTCTGGACATGTGCTCATTCCGATGGTTGCGTTGCAGTCTCGACAACTGAGACCGGCGGGTCGTCGCCCGGCTTGGCCCATACGGCGACCGATTCGTAGGGCGGCAGTTCCCGTCGATCGTCCACGACGACTTCCTTGCGATCCGGACTCGCGCACCCCCC
>CAZERK010000101.1:0-9667 GCA_964514515.1 uncultured Planctomycetaceae bacterium | reverse complement strand
CTTGGTCGGCGGGCTCTGAGGACCAATCCCGCCCAGAACGAGCTGTCAGGATGGATGCTTCAAGCGCGCATCCACAGCGCTCGCCCGTCAGGCGCTCTCTGTTCATTTAAGCAGGGCTGATCGGATGTTACAACAGACGGGTCGAAGAGAACTCACGGGAGGGGGCCCTCCACCTCCTGTCCCGATAACGAGATCACCGCCGGGTGATGCGTCCGGGAATGCCCGCTTGCTTGCAAATCGGCGATGTTTCGAGTATTCTGAGGTTGCTTGAGCACGATGATCTTAGCGATCAGCCGGCGAAAGGGGACAAGGACGAGAGGGAGATGCTGTGCCCCCTCAAGAGGGCCGGGCGGAGGATTGCTGCAGCACGGCGAGAATGGAGAATAGACCCGCGGGGGGATTTCCGCAGACGGGCTCCTGAGCGTGAAGCTGGCGTCCGCCGCGAAAGGCTGTCTCAAAGATCCAAAGGAGGCCGCCTTTCCCGGAGGGCGATCGACGGCTGTAAACGATAGGTGGGGTATCCCAACAGGAGGATTCCATGTCGATGAAGTTTGGGCAAAAGACAGGGGCGGCGATCCTCGCGGCCGCGATGATGCTCGCGATCACCGGCCCAGGCGTCATGAAAGTGTGCGCGGCCGATCGGGTCGTTCTCGGTGAAGAGTTCACGGCAACGTGGTGAACGTATTGCGAACAGGCGGGTCCCGCCTTTAGCCAGTTGATGAACACCTATCCCACCACGTTCGCTTTCGTCCAGATTCACGCGGGCGACGGCTACGCAACCACGTGGGGCAATGCGCGAGTCAGCTTCTACGGCGTGACGGGCTATCCGACGTCGTGGTTCGACGGCGTGACCCAACGAATCGGCGCCTTCCCGTATTCGACATACCAGAGCGACTACCTGGCGCGTCGAAACGTCGCGACGCACGTGACGTTCCAGCTCGGCGGTCGCGTCATCAACGACGTAACGCACACGTATGAAGTCGGCGCGAAAGTCTGCATGGAACCGACGGGCTCGACCACCTCGATGAAGATCCGCATGGTCCACGTGCTGGACTATTGGCCAAACCCTCCGACCTACAGCCGAAACGGCTTCCGCACGTCGGCGTTTACGCATGGCGCGGAGCCGACGATCACGCTGGCTCCCGGCGATTGCCAGACAGTCCTGGGCACCTTCACGTTCGACTCGACGAGTTGGGCCAACAAGAGCAATATCAAGATCATCGCGTGGGCCCAGACGACCAATAGCAGCGGCCCCGCGAACGTCTACCAGGCCGCCATCATGAATTGGCCGTTCACGCCGCTCTTCACCCTGGGCGACATGGACGGCTCCGGCACCGTGAACATGGACGATGTGCCCGCCTTCGCGCTGGCCCTTGTCGACCCGACGGCCTACAACAGCCAGTATCCAGGGCTCGATCCCGTCGAGTTGGGCGACGTCAACGAAGACGATGCGTTTGATGGCTTGGACATTCAAACCTTCGTGCACATGGTGATCAACGATCAGACGCCGCCTGAGCCCAACCCGATGACGTGGCTCACGCAACCCGGGCCCGTCGTAGACGATCCTGCGCAAATCACGATGAGCTGCTCGGAGGCGACGGATCCTTACGGCGTCGAATACCTGTTCGACTGCACGGGCGGCGGAGGCCATTCGAGCGGCTGGCAAGACGAGCAAGTGTATACGGACACGGCCCTGGGGGCGAATTCGCCGTACACGTATCGCTGCAAGGCTCGCGACAAGTCTCCGCAGCAGAACACGACCGATCCATCGTCGGCGGTCCAGACCGTCACGAGCATTCAGAAACCGACGACGATCACGTTCACCAACGTGACCAGCAACTCGTTGCAGGCCGACGTGCCCGGTACCTTCACGAATCTGGCCTACTATGGCTCGGGCCTCTTCTTGGAGGTGACGGACGATCTGGGCAATCCGGCCGGCACGGGCGACGCGAATACGTGGAAGAAGGCCCAGAGCTTCAGCGTAACGGGCCTGCAGGCGGGCATGACGTACACGTTCCGCGCCAAGGCTCGAAACATGCTCAACTTTGAGACGACGTTTACGGAGGAGTTCGACCAGGACACCCTGCCGTAGTCCGACGGATCAGACGACATCCTCGTGCACGGCCCAACAGGGCCGTCGCGAGCCCGCGAGCCGGCAAGCCCCCCCCTCCCCCCCATGGGGCTGCTTGCCGGCTCGTCATGGTCAAGGGGACTGCCAAAGCGGCTCGGAAGGAGGCGCGGGCGACGGGCTGATCGGCGGATGGAACCGCCCGGCGCTGCGCCAACGCTCGCACGTCATCGCCGAACGCTCAACATGTCCTCGACCGCTGCTACGCGGCGGGCGCACAGTGTTGGACGAGAGAGGCAAACTCGGCACGGAGGACCGGCATCGCGCCCACATGGCTGGCGACCAGCGCCCCTGTTTGATTGGCCAACGATGCGATCGACGCCAGCGGCCAACCCCGCAGCGTGCCGACGATGAGCGCTGCCGTGAAGGCGTCGCCGGCCCCGACGGCATCCACGACCGCGACGGGACATCCCGGCGCATCAACGGCCCCGCGGGGGCTTTGCAGCAGACATCCTTGAGCACCGCGCGTGACGCAGACCAACTGGAGCCCAAAGCGGTCCAGCAATGCCTCAGCCGCGCGAGCCGGCGAGGACGAGCGCAAACCCAGCCAAGCCCCGACGATGCGGGCCTCCTGGCGATTGAGCTTGACGACGTGGGATCGTTGCAGGGAGTCTTCGACGCATCGCCGGTCAACCCATGGCGGGCGGAAGTTGACATCATAAACGCGGAGTCCGGAGGCAGCGTCCTGAAGACAGCGAGCAATCGTCTGCCGACTGACGGGACTTCGTTGGGCGAGCGTGCCGAAACAGACGGCCGATGCGGACGTGAGTTGCGCCCGCCAAGCGTCCGAAAAGTCCATGAAATCCCAGGCGGCGTCTGCATGGATGACATAGCGCGGATCGTCCGGCTTCGTCGCGTCGATGGTGACTCGACCCGTAGGGTGCTGAGGATCGCGCTGAATGTAGCACGCGTCGACGCCTCGTTCGGCAAGATCGCGAAGCAGGTCATCCCCGTCCGCATCTTGCCCGACCTTCGAACAGAGCACGCCGCGGGCGCCAAACTGGCTGGCGTGGAACGCGACGTTGGCAGGGGCCCCTCCGGGCCGTCTTGAGGCGCCGAAGCAATCCCAGAGCACCTCCCCAAGGCCGACGACGACGGGTCGAGCTTCTGATTCCACGACGGCCATCACGTATCCTGGCGGCTCCGGGACGCCCCGAAGTGTCGCGGCGACCCCTGTTTACACGGCCGCCCCTTCACCTGCTCGTCGGATGCCTGGCGCGTTAGCGGACGGCGATTCCGTGATCGCACAATTGCCCCCTTGAAAGGGCGGGGCCGCCTGAGTACTATAAGGAGTGAAGCCTCGCCTGCCGAGGCTCGGATGTGGAAGACTTCACGCCTGCGACACCCGCCTGGGCTTATGGAGGGTAATCAGAGATGGCTCGGAAGCGACGTGGCGGACGGACCGCCGTGCTGGCTGCCTACCTCGTGACAGGTGCGCTGATACTCCAGATAGGGCCGATGTGCTCGATGCTCTCGACCTTTGGGGTGGCGGCATTCGACTTCAGCACACTTCTGGACGAGAATGAGCGGTTCCTGGGCGTGTTCGCCCCTTGCGGCGTGCCGAATACGATTGAGGTGGATGAACTCGGCCGGCCGATCGGTGAAATCCAGAACACCGAGGACGACTTGATCTATGACTGTCCCGTGACGCAGATCGTGGTCACCGGCGCGTGAGCCGATCGCCAGTCGCTCGTGGCGAGGGCGGAGCCGAGCGCCTCTGAGCGGAGGCGAGCTTGAGCCTTGCGGGGGCCTGAAGCCTGAGGCGGTGTTAGATTTTGGAAGGTAGCTCCCATGCGAACACACAAGATGGTCAGGAAGATACTGGTCGGCGTGAGCGCCTTGCTTGCCGGCGGGACCGTGCTTGACGCCAATTGCATGAACACGGTCGCATCGATCCCGATTTGCGGCACCATCCTTCCGTGGTGCACGCCGTACGATCAACTGGCGGCGACGTACCCGATGCTGCAGACGCCGGACTACACAGCGGATCCCTCCTGCACGATTCCGCTCGCGTGCGGCAACACGGACATCTACTCTGACATTCCCGACGACTATCCGTTCGGCGGCGAGGGGTCGGAGCAGCCTTCGGATTCGACGCAAGGCATCGGCTCGACGGGCACCGGCGGCGGCGGTTGATGTCGCTACAATCGTGCCCGAGCTGCCCGCAACGGCTCCTGGGGCGCTTGCCTTGAGCGCGCCGGGAGCCGCTGCGCTTAGAGACCCGATCGAATGGTGAGCCGCGTCGGGCGTTGCGTTCGCTGACGCTGCTTCCACCGGTCTTGCAGGCTCCATTCCCCAAGTACGATCGCATGACTCGCACCATGTCCAACCGCGTATCTGTAAGCGCTTCGGACCACGGGTATCGTCATAGGACAGGCGCCCGTTCCATCGATGCTGGTCGAGGCCCGATGCCCTTCGCCCCGCTCTCCACTCAACAACTGATTCGTAACGCAAAGAGACTCGGACTACCGTTCGAGCGGCTCGGCGGTTGAGCAGTCCTGAGACAGCCTCCCGACCAGAACGGCGACAACTGCTCGCGTTCGCCGGACCGCAGACACCTCATCCTGGGCTGCGCCCCTGGTGTTCACTCTGACCGCCGGCCCCATCACGGACCGCGTTCGGCGGTCGTTCGAACGCCGGGCCATCGGCAACGACTCCCGGCCAGGCAGCAAAGCCGCGTGCCAGGGCGCGCGTGGGGTTGCCAGAACATGAAGCGTGTGATATCATTTCAGAAAGTTCTGAAAAATCGAGAGGTAAACCTATGCCTGGAAGACCTGTTGCTTCGCAACGCTCGCTGGACGACTCCAGGGCCCTCTTCATCCGTCGGTGGGGCGAGATGGGCGGGTATTGGGGCATCAGTCGCACGATGGCGGAAATCCATGCCATGCTCTACGTCTCGATCGACCCGGTCTGCACGGACGACGTGATGGACGTGCTCCAGGTCTCACGCGGCAACGCCTCGATGAACCTGCGGGCCCTCGTCGATTGGGGGTTGATCGAGCGCATCCATCTCCGCGGTGATCGCAAGGAGTACTTCGTCGCGTTGACCGACGTCTGGAAGATGTTCGAGACGATCATCCGGCAGCGGACGCGGCGCGAGGTGCAGCCGATCCTCGAGACGATCCGACAATGCCGCGATATGGTCGGCGAGGGCGTTCAGCATGGGCATGCGGCAAGCGAGGCCGACCCACCCGCCGCAGCCTACTTGCAGCGACTCGACGACATGCGCGGCTTCCTGGAGGCTGTCGGAGCCGTTGTCGAACTCCTGATGAAGGTCGGACCGGCGGGCATCAATCAGATCGGTTCGCTCATGGCGATGCACGCCGGCGTGGCGAAGCACGGCCGGGCCGTCTAGCGGCCGTGCGCGAGCCCGGTCCGGATGTTGAACGCCTCGATGAGCCGGTCCCACGTCTCGACTTGGGCGAACGTCTCTTCCCAGTAGTCCGGATCCCAGAGGCGGTGCAACTCCTCGACCGTCCGCTGTTGCTGCTCGACCCACGTGAAGTACTTGAGATTGTGCAGGGCCTTGCGGTCCGCGTAGGTCAGCTCTCGCAGATGGTCCGTGCCGATGGCCTCGATGTATTGCGAGAAGTGCCGCGCCGCTGTCATGAGATCGTACGGTCCGAGGGCGCCGCGCCGTTCGTCGAGCCGGCTCCGGTAGAGGTCGGTCGAGTCGGTGAGCGGCGTGAACAGCACGTCCTGCGGCCCCATCTCGAACAGCCGTGCCGTTTTGATGGCGGCCACGAGGTTGCAGATCGAGGAGATGCCCAATAGCGGCAGTTGCCGGACGACCGACTCGGCGACGCCCTCGGCCAGCAGCAGGTCCTGCCCCTGCGGCTCGTTGAACAGCCGCAAGAGCGCGAGGCATTGCTCGTCGTCGACGCCGCAGACGACGTCCGTATTGCGCACGTTGTGGATCCAGGGAACGTGCTTGTCGCCGATGCCCTCGATGCGGTGGGCGCCGAACCCGCAGGCGAGCAGCGTGGGGCATTGCAGAGCCTCGGCCGCCACGATCTTCAACGTCGGGTGCCGCGTGCGAAGGTAATCTCCCGCGGCGATCGTGCCCGCCGAGCCGGTCGCGCTGACGAAGGCCGACAGGCGATGCCGCGGCCCGGCCGTGCGGCGGAAGATATCGTCGATGATCGTACCGGTCGCATGGTAATGCCAGACGGCGTTGCCGAACTCCTCGAACTGGTTGAAGATCACGCAGTCCGGCCGCGTCCGGCGGATTTCCCAGCATTTGTCGTAGATTTCCTTGACGTTCGACTCGCAGCCGGGCGTCGCGATGACCTCCGCGCCGATGCTCCGCAGCCAATCGAACCGCTCACGGCTCATCTGTTCGGGCAGGATGCCGACGGCATGGCACCCGAGGAGCGCGCAATCGAAAGCCCCGCCGCGACAGTAGTTCCCGGTCGACGGCCAGACGGCCTTCTGCGAGGTCGGGTCGAACTGGCCCGTCACGAGACGCGGGACCAGGCAGCCGAAGCCGGCCCCGACCTTGTGCGCGCCGGTCGGAAACCATTTTCCGATCAGTCCGATGATGCGCACCGGGCCGAGCGTCAGCACCGGCGGAAACTCCATCCAGTTGCCGTCGTTGAACAACCCGCCGTGCTCGACCGGCTCGTTCCGCCACGTGATGCGGAACAGATTGAGCGGGTCCACGTCCCACAATCCGACGTTCTTGAGCCGCTGCTTGATTCCGTCGGGAACCCGGCTCGGATCGCGCTGTTGAGCAAACGTCGGGATGATGATGCCGCGCTCGCGGCATCGAGCAGCGGCCTTCTTCAGTACATCTTCGCGCACCTGCATAGTCTGATCTCGTTTCTCTGCGGCGCCAGACATGGCCGGGATAGACTCCCTTCGCCCCGTCGTCTTCCATAGCGATCGACGCCGCATCTGTGAAGCAGCCCTGGTCTTGTCAGACGGCTCCAGTTTCTTCGTCGCCAGACCGGGCCGGCAACGGCTCCACGTCCTGCGGCTGGCCGGCGACCCGCATCGCCGCCTTGACGTCCTTGAGCCCGCTGCCGGTGATGACCGCCAGGACGTCGGCTTGCGGATCGATCTTGCCGTCAGCGACGGCGCGTCGAACGCCCGCCACGGCGGCGGCGGCGGCGGGTTCCGCGAAGACGCCGGCTAGACGGCCCGTCGCTTTGATCGCGTCCAGAATCTCCTCGTCGCTGACGCGAACGAACGCGCCCTGGCAGTTCGCCACGTATCGCACGGCCTTGCGCCAATTGCGAGGCACGGGAACGTCGATGCTGTCGGCCAGCGTGGCGCCCGCGAAACCTATCGGCAACCGGCCCGCTTCAAACGCCTGCGAAACCGGGTCCATGCCGGCCGCCTGGACGCCCAGGACGCGAGGAACGGCCGCCAACATCCCCAGCTCCTTCATCTCGATCAGGCCCTTGGCGACGCCGGCGATCGTGCAGCCGTCGCCGACGCTGACGACGACCCAGTCCGGCGGTCGACCGGCCGTCTGTTCCGCGATCTCCAGGCCGGCCGTCTTCTTGCCTTCCATCAGGTACGGATTGATCGCGCAGTTCCGGTTGTACCAGCCGCTCATGGCGCACTCGGCGTTGCAGAGTTCGTACGCCTGCGCGTACGTTCCCCGAACGCGTCGCACGTCCGCCCCGTAGATGAGCAGTTGAGCAACCTTCGGCTCCGGCGCCCTTTCAGGCACGAAGATCGTCGCGGGCAGCCCGGCCATCGCGGCATAGCCGGCCAAGCTGCTGGCGGCGTTGCCAGTCGAGGCGCAGGCGATGCGGTCCGCCTTCGCCCGCAGGGCGTGCAGGACGGCCACGCTCGACGCACGGTCCTTGAAGCTCGCCGTGGGGTTGCGGGAGTCGTCCTTCAGACGCAGCCTTGCGACGCCGGCCCAATCGGCCAACCGAGGCGTCTCGATGATCGGGGTCCAGCCGACCGGCCAACTGAAGGCGTCCTCCTGCGGCTCGACGGGGAGCAGTTCGTGATATCGCCAATGCGTGTGCGGTCGCTGCTCCAGCGCCGCCGGCGTCATGCTCAGACGCACCTTCGCCCAGTCGTACTCCACGTCCAGGACGGCGAACGAATCGCCGCACCGGGGGCACGTGCCGGCCGAGACGGGCGGCGCCGTCTCGTTGCCGCAGACGATGCAGACGAGTCGTTTCACGAATCGCATGGTTCAACGAACCTATCGACGGCTTGACCGAACAGCAGCGGTACAGCTACTCCGGTGCGCCGCCGGTGCAGTCGTAGGTCCAGCGGTCGCTCGTCCGTTCGTAGCGGAGCAGGTCTTCCGGCTTAAAGTACAGGCCGATCTCGAATTGGGCGGACGCGGGCGAGTCGCTTCCGTGAATCAGGTTGAAGCTGTTGGAGAGGCCGAAGTCCCCGCGGATCGTGCCCGGCTCGGCGTTGGAGCCGAACGTCGCGCCCATCAGCTTCCGTGCCACGGCGATGGCATTCCCGGCCTCCAGGACCATCACGATGACCGGACTGCTCGTGATGTACTCCACGAGCCGCCCGTAGAACGGTTTGCTCCGATGGACGGCGTAATGCTGCTCGGCAAGCGCTCGCGAGACCCGCATCAACTTCAGGGCGAGGATTTGAAAGCCCTTGTCCTCAAAGCGACTGACGATGCGGCCCACCAAGCCGCGTTGAACGGAATCCGGCTTCAGGATGATGAGCGTCTTCTCCACCGTCTCGGCTCCTCCCGTATCGGACGAATCAAGGCGTTGACTAACCGAGAGCCAAGTCTATACGGTGGAGTCGATTTGGGGAAGCCGGCGCTGGTTGGCCGGCCCGCCGAAAACGCGGACGGGCCTGCCGGAATCCGACAGGCCCGTCCTTCGAGAGCAGAGACTAGGACGCCTGAAAGCCTACAGCCTGGCGCTCTTTTCGATCACGGCGCTACGAGCCGATTCGTACCGCGCCTTGGCCACGAGAAACCGGGCATTCGTCTCACAGGAGGTCTTGTCGCAGGGCTTGTTGTCCTTGTTGACGACGAACTGGACCTTGCCGGCGGCCTGGGCCTTTGGGCAGACCTTCTCGGCGTCGTTGACCGTCTGGTCGTCAACCAGGTACGTCAGCTTGATCTGCTCCGTCGCCTTGACTGCAGCCGCATGGGCCGTCTGGGCCTCGCCCCACGTTTTGTAGGTCTGACCGGCGACCACGAAGGGAGCGCATTTCGCAGGGTCGCACGTCTTGCCGTCGGCCATCACGATCTTGCCGTCCTTGAAGCAAGGCTTCTGACACGCGCCCTTGCTGTCCTCTTTCGCGACGGCATCGTTCACACCACAACGGCCCTTCTCGTGGGACACCGTCTTGCCCGTCACGGGACAAACGGCCTGCCGCTGGCTGTTCGTATCGGCACAGCAATAGACGATGTTGCCTTCGACGGTGCATCCGATGGACACGAAACGGTTGACATAGCATTCGGCAGCGCACGCCAATGCCTCGGCCGCCTTGTTCCTGTCCTCGAACTTGTCCTTGCCCACGACGTAGACGACCTTGCCGCCCTGGGCCTTCGCAGCCATCTCGGCGTCCTCAAGCCTGTCGTAGGTC
>CAZERK010000100.1:0-9715 GCA_964514515.1 uncultured Planctomycetaceae bacterium | reverse complement strand
ATCGCTCGTTCCCGCGACATGGATTGCGGGCTATCCTATCCGTCGAGCGGAGGACGCGCGATGAAGAAGCCCAGCACGAGTCTATTCGGCATGCAGAAGCGCCCGGGTCGCCGCGTCGTCGTGACCGGCCAGGTCGGCGTGGACAAGAAGCCCTTTCTGGACGAGGTTGCCCGAATCGCACGGCAGAAGGGCCACGAGGTGACGGTCTGTCACGTCGGCGAGATGATGTACGCCGAGGCGCCGGACGTCGTTCGCGGCCGCATCCTCGACCTGCCGCGGTCGCGCCTCAACACGCTTCGCCGGGCGGTCTTCAAGGACATCCTGGCGGCCTCGGAGAAGGCCGAGAACCTGATTGTCAACACGCACGCGACGTTCCGCTGGAAGCACGGCCTGTTCGAGGCGTTCGACTTCGACCACATGACGGCGCTGGACGCCGATCTGTACGTGACGCTGGTCGACAACGTGGACGCGGTGCACGAGCGCCTGCTCCGCGAGCACGACATCATCCATACGCTCAAGGACATCATGGTCTGGCGGGAGGAGGAAATCCTCGCGACGGAAATCCTCAGCCACGCGATCAGCGCGTACGGCAGCTTCTACGTGTTGGCGCGCGGCGTCGAAGGTGACACGGCCATGTCGCTCGTCAGCCTGATGTTCGAGCCGCACAAGAAGAAGATCTATCCCAGCTTTCCCATGACGCACGTCATGGGCATGCCCGACGTCCTCGCGGAGATCGACGGTTTCCGTTCCGCCCTGGCCGAGCATTTCATCTGTTTCGATCCCGGCGATCTGGACGAGAAGCGGCTGCTGATGGACGCCGGCGAGGCCATCAAGAAGGGCGAGCAGACGATTACCCTGAAAGTCAACGGCCGCGACGTTGTTTTTAACGTCCAGGACGTGACGGGCGTCGCCCGCGACATCGACGGGCAAATCTACGCGCGCGATTTCAAGCTGATCGACCAGTCCGACATGATCGTCAGCTACATCCCGGAGTTGCCGAACGGGCTGCCGGGCCTGTCCAGCGGCGTGGAGCGTGAATTGCAGCACGCCTTCGAGGGCACGAAGGAGGTCTACGTGATTTGGCGGGCCCAACGGGAGCCGTCGCCCTTCGTGACCGAAACGGCGACGAAGGTTTTCCAAACGGTGGACGAGCTCTTCAAGTACTTCCAATCCAAGGGCTACATCACGACGTACCAGCTTCCGCTCATCAATCCGTCGGCGCCCCGGGAGCGCGGCCGGTTCGGGTAGCAGCTCCCAACAAAAGGGGACTGGGACTGGCTCCGAGCCGAGGGCGGCCGGCGTCGCAGAGAACGGCGTCCTGCGAGGCGCCTGTCCCCCTTTGCCAGGGATGAAACCCGGACAGACGCCCTCGACCTCTCGTCTTCCGCAGCACTTGGCGCCCTCGCCGGGCGCCGGTCCCAGTTTTGTTGGACGGCCCCAATGTCACGATTGCTGCGCGTGCGGACGGTTGCTGCGAGGCGGACGACTTGTTAAGCTGGATGGCAGGGCGGAGACGGCCCTCGCACTTCTTTGAATCTGGCGCCGTGAGGAACCGTGCCATCGACGCGGCGGTTCCGCTGCAATTTCATGTCGGCGGATGATGCTCTCTGAGCCGACGATCCGCCAGGAGGTCAGGAACATGACGTCAAGATCGAACCTGTTCGTTGTCTTGGGCTGCGCGCTGACGGCGCTGACGCTCCTGGCCACGCCGGTCAGCCGGGCGGACACGTTCGTGGTCAACAGCACGCTGGATGACGTCGATGCGACGCCCGGCGACGGGAACTGCTGGACTGTCGGGGGCCGCTGCACGCTTCGCGCGGCTATCCAGGAGACGAACGCTCTGGCGGGAGACGACACGATCGAGCTGCCGGCTGGCGTGTTCTACTTGACGCGCGCCGGCGGCGGCGAGGACGCCGCCGCCACGGGCGACCTGGACATCACGGACGCGGCCGGCGCCTTGACGATCATTGGCGATCATTGGAACACGACCATCATCGACGGCCTGTTCGGAGATCGGATCTTCCATTCAACCGTCGGGCAGACGCTGACCATTCGCGATATGACGCTGCGCAACGGCAGCGCCATTGGCACGAACGGCGGCGGCTTGCTGCACAACGGCGCGCAACCCGTGACCATCGAGCGCGTCCGGTTCACCGGCAACGACGCGCTCGATGGCGCCTGCATCTTCCAATCAGGCGGCGACGTGACCGTAACCGGGTGCACCTTCGTGGATAGCACCGCGAGCGGAAGCGGCGCCGCAATCGCCAAAGGGCTCAACGGCGCCATGACCGGCACCGACTCCGAGTTTCGTTCTCTGTGGGCCAGCGGACAAGGAGGAGCCATCCGTTACAGCGGCAACGGGGACCTCACAGTCGGCGGCAGCGCCTTCATCGAGTGCGAGGCTGCTTCTGACGGCGGGGCGATCATGCTCACGTTGCCGGCCCCCGTCGGTCTGACCCTCACGAATACGAGGTTTGATCGCAATACGTCGCTCGCGAGCGGCGGCGCCGTCTGTTACACGACGATCGGTGGAAACGTCGGCATCACGAATTGTCTGTTCACGGATTGCTCGGCCGGGACGCAGGGAGGAGCCGGCCGATTCAGTACGTCGGGCGGCAACCTGGCGATCTCGGGCACAGGCGTTCAGGGCAATACCGCCAACGGCGACGGCGGCGGCATCCTGTTCCCAGCGTGGGCCGGGCAACTCACCATTCAAATGTCGTATTTCTCCGACAACACCGCCCTCGGCGGATGGGGGGGCGGCCTCTACTCCTCGACGACCAGCGCCGTCGCGATGACCGATGTGGACATACTTGGGAATGACGCACTCAATGGAGGCGGTGGCGCAGTCTTGGCGAACCGCGCTTCCGCTACGCTCACGAGATGCAGCTTTGAAGGGAACACCTCTGTTACCCTGAACGGCGGCGGCGGGCTTTACGACTCGGGCATCGGGGCGCTGACCGTGACAGACTGCACGTTTGCAGACAACAGCACTTCCACGGGTACTTCCGGCGGAGGCATGCTCACGATGGCGGGCGGAGGCATCGCCGCACAAAATTCGACTTTTGCCCGCAATGTAGCGGGCGGCCCCATCGCAGACGGCGGTGGGATCGCTTATATGACTCCCGCCGCAGGAACGCTGGTCAACTGCACCTTCTCAGGCAACGTGGCGGGTAATCGCGGCGGCGGCGTCTATGCAGGCGGAATATTGACGATTACACATTGCACGTTTGCGGAGAACTCCGCCCTCAACGGCGGCGCGGCCGTTCATCGAACCGGCCTTCCCATGGTCACGCTTGAGAACACGATCATTGCGGCCGGCATTACCGCCAACAACTGCGGCGGCCTCGCCATGACGTCCGGCGGCGGCAACCTGGACGAGGACGGCTCCTGCGCCCTGGCGGATCCTACGGACTTGAGCAACGTCAACCCGATGCTCGCCCCGCTTGCCAGCAACGGCGGCCTCACGCAAACGCACGCCCTCCTGGGCGGCAGCCCGGCAACCGACGCCGCCCGTACTGCAGTTTGTCCGGCGGTGGATCAGCGAGGCGTTGCGCGGCCCTTGGACGGCAACGGCGACGGCACGGCCGCCTGCGACATCGGGGCGTTCGAGTTCTTCGATTGCGACGCCAACGGGCTGGATGACAGGGCCGAGATCGCCCAACGAGCGACGCCGGACTGCAACGTCAACAATATCCCCGACGTTTGCGAGTCGCCCGACACGGACGGCGACGGCACGGCGGACATCTGCGACACGTGCACCGACACGGATGGCGACGGGTTCGGCGATCCTGGTTTCGCGGTCAATACCTGTCCCGAGGACGGCTGCCCCGCCGACGCGGCCAAACACGCTCCGGGCGTCTGCGGCTGCGGCGTGGCCGACGCCGATACCGACGCCGACGGCGTCCTCGACTGCAACGATAACTGCCCGGACGTCGCGAATGCGGATCAGGCCGACTCGAACGGCGACGGCGTGGGGGATGCGTGTACCCCGCCGCCGGCCGGAGCGCCGGGCGGTTGCGGCGTCGGCTGCGGACCGGGGCTGGTCTGGATGACGCCGATCGTGGTCGGCTGGCTCGTTGCCGTCAGGCGCAGATCACGCATGCGGCGCATCGTCTAGCCGCGACCCGAAGGGGAGCACATTGTCGGTTGCCGACGCGATCGCTTCGCACGATCACCGCTGCCCGTAGCGGTTTGTGCTGAAGATGTCCGCGGCCGGCTTGCGCTGGTCGTCCGTCACCGGCGCGTTCATCCCCGGCGAGGCGGGATAGCCCAACGGGGTCATCGCGATGATCTGCGCCTGACGCGGAACGCCCAGCAACTCCTTGACTTTCTCCTCGTTGAAGGCGCCGATCCAGCACGTACCGAGCCCTTCGGCGACGGCCGCGAGCGTCAGATGGTCCATCGCGATGGCCACGTCGATCGACGTGCTGTTGTGCCGGCCGCCCATCTGCTTGTAGGCCTGATCCGGCAGGCCGCAGGCAGCGACGATGACGGGCGCGTCGGCCATCCACGTCTGGTCGTTCGACGCCTTGGCGACTTTTTGGCGAAGCTCCGCATCGGTGACGAAGATGAAATGCCAGGGCTGGAAGTTACACGCCGACGGGGCATGACGCAGGGCCTGTCGCATCCGTTCGAGCACGTCGTCGGGAATCGGCTTTCGCGAATAGGAACGCACGCTGCGACGATTCTGGATGGCTTCATGTACGTCCATGATGAGACTCCTTGTCGTTCAGACCGAAGCCAGGAGAATAGCCCCGCACGGGCAGGCCGGTCAAACCGCGCCGCGACCGCCCGCGTTCGCCTGCGTTGGCCCGGTCTGCCGTGATCGTTCAGACGTGTCTCGGCTCGGTCTCGCGACGTTTGGGTGAATATAATCCCGCACGCGCATCCCGGTCTTGTTTAGCCGCGCCCCCGGTTCTGTTTGGTCGCGACGTCGGCTTTGTCTAGCCGCGACCCGCCGTGGCGGGGAGCGCGGCAACCGACGCGACATCCGTACGAAGCGCCGTCCAACTGGAAAAACCCAACGAAAAGGACCATCCGATGCTCCTCGCCGAAAAACTCGCCAACTGGGCCGCCAAGCTGAAATACGCCGACCTGACGCCCGACGCCGTTCACGAAGTCAAGCGGCGGTTCATCGACTCGCTCGGCACGGCCCTGGGCGCCTACCGTTCAAAGCCGGCCGCGTTGGTTCGCCGCACGGCTCTGGCGACCCCCGCCCCGCGAGACGGCGGCGCGGTCGTCCTGGGCACGAACCATCGCACGACGCCGGACCTGGCGGCCTTCGCCAACGGCGCCCTCGTCCGCTACCTGGACTACAACGACACGTACCTCTCGAAGGAGCCCGCCCATCCTTCCGACAACATCCCCGCGGTCCTGGCGGTCGCCCAGGCGGCCGGACGCAGCGGGCGCGACCTGATCCTCGCGACGGTCATCGCCTACGAAATCCAATGCCGTTTGTGCGACGCCGCCTCGCTCCGCGCCCGCGGTTGGGACCACGTCGTCTATGGCGCCTTCAGCGTCGCCCTGTCCGCCGGTCGCCTTTGGGGGCTGTCACGCGAGCAACTGGTCCACGCCCAGGGCCTCGCCGGCGTCTGCAACGTCGCGACGCGGCAGACGCGCACGGGACAAATCTCCATGTGGAAGGCCTGCGCGTTCAGCAACGCCGCCCGCAACGCCGTCTTCGCCGCGAACCTCGCCCGCATGGGCTTCACCGGCCCGAACGAGATCTTCGAAGGCCCCAAGGGCGTCTTCAACATGCTGACGGGCGGCCCGTTCGACGTGGCGTTGGGCGCCAGGCGGACCGGCTACATGATCAACAAGACGTACATCAAGTTCTGGCCTGCCGAGTACCACGCGCAGAGCGCCATCGACGCCGCCCTGCAAATCCGCGCCGCGTTCCTGGACGACGGGTACACCGCCCGGGACGTCGATCGCCTGCACCTGGAGTCGTTCGAGGCGGCCGTGTCGATCATCGGCAGCGAGCCGGAGAAATGGCGGCCGACCAGCCGCGAGACGGCTGACCACAGCATGGGTTACATGACCGTCGCCGCGCTCATCGACGGCGACGTCACGCGCGAGACGTTCCACCCGCGCCGCTACACGCATCGCAAGTACCTGGACCTGCTCGACCGGACGACGATCGTCGAGGCCGCGGACCTCAACGCCGGCTATCCCGACGGCATCCCCAACCGCCTGAAGGTGTACATGAAGGACGGCCGCGTCTACGAACGGACCGTCAAGTACCCCTGCGGCCACGCCGGCAACCCCATGACCGACGAGCAGGTCGAGCACAAGTTCCGCACGCTGGCCGAGGGCGTCATCTCACCAAAGCTGCAAGACAAGCTGCTCGACGCGTCCTGGCGCCTGGACCAGGCGAAAACCGTCCGCAATCTCTGGCGGTTTCCCGTCGCCCCCGCGCGCCGCCGCGCCTGACGGCAGAAACCGTCACGCCGCTGATTCGGCCTGTGACCCTCTGTCGCTGTATTTCTCCTGCACAATCAGAAGAGCCCCCGACCTTGGTTGATCGAGGGCCACTTCTGCATGGCTTGCAGCGTTGGCGCGTTCCGCAGGCTTCGTGCGCCGGTCCTGCGGCTACTGCACCGGCAGGCCGAGTTCGGTCAGTTTGTCGACCATCGCTTGGAACTGTTCGCTGCCGGTCCGTTCCGAGTCGGGCCCCCAATCCTGCTGGGCTGCCCCATCGAAGTACGCCTCCCACGCGGCCGCCAGTTCCGCTTCGCTCACCGGCAACCCGTCGCCGCCACCCTCCTGCTCGCCCGGCCCCGCATCGGGCGAACGCCAAGCCATCGTGATGCCCATTGAAGCAACGAGACGTGCCCGCGCCTATAGGGTGTTTACCTCAATTACACCTGTCGGCACGCCGCCACGCTGGCGACTGCGCTGTTGAGCGCGTCCTCGCTGACGCACGCTTCGAGAACGGTGAGGTCTCCATGCGGGTATTCCGTCACAGAGGGGCAATCTGCATGGGAGCGGCCCGCTGCCACGATGAGGGTGGGAAAGGGGGTCACTACTCATTCTTTATTGCCTCCAAAGTGGGTGGCCGCAACCGCCCATTGCCACAGTCCAATCCATGATAGATCACGCCGGCCTCTGTGCGTCGCTCCGGGGCATAAGCAGAGCAGCAGGATGGCCCAAGGCCGACGACAAGACAAGAATCAGTAGTGACCCCTTTATATGCTTTATATGCTCTTTATATGCTCTTTCTGATGCTTTCGTCTCCTCCCCAGGAGCGTCGCTGCAATTGCGACCATCAACGCCGTCCCGGGCTCAGGGACAGCCCAGAGCTGGTAGGCACTATCCGCAGTCGTCCCGGTATACCTCCACTCCAGGATAAGGGAGTTCACGGCGGCGAGGCCGTTGAGCGGTCCATAACCGGCCTCCCACCGAAAATGACTTTCCAGGTCCCCGATCTGCGCAATCTCCATCCAGTACGGCGTGTCCGCCTCCAGCAGGACCGGCGTCGCCAGACTGACCTCGTACACGTACTCCGGCGGGTGAGGACCTAGCCCAATCACTTCGCCCGTGGCGGTGCGCGAGGGATTCACAAAGCTCTCTTCAAAGACGATGCTCCCTTCATCCGGAAGGCCGTCGCTCGGCCGCGCGTGATAGAACCGGATGCGCATCGTCTCCTCGTCCGGCGCGGGCTCCGGCACCTCGTCGAAGGTGCCGCCGTAGAAACCCCACCAGACGATGCGGCCGATCCACGCCGATTGGCCCAGCGCGATATCGTCGGCGATACGCTGCTAGACGGGATTACCAGCGTCGTTGCGAAACTCGGTATCGGAGCCGAAGCCGCCCGTATGTACCGGCTGCTGGTCGATCAGCAGCACCTCGTCCCGCACCAGGTCCGCCCGCGCCGCCGTCGCCCACAACAGCCCCACCGCCGCCACGACAACCAGCCCGGCGCGGTATGCCCGCGTGCGGATCACTAGAGGTTGGGGGCGAGAATCCCGATATTCATCGGGACTCGCACCAGTACCCGTCGCGCTGGCTCGCAGCCCAGCGCGGCATCTCCGCCGCGCATCCAGGCGAATTCTTCTCCCAACCATCCAGCGTCTCATGCGAATGCCTCCTTCCCCCGTGTTGCTCCTATATTATACCCCGCCGACCGCAGGGAGGCGCATCCGTTCCATCAGCTTCCTCATCGAGAAGCACCACGAGAAGCTGTGTTCGGAAGCATTGGCCGCCATTGTGTCGACAGCGGTCTTTCTTCAAAATGTGTCGCTAGTCGGTTCGGGGCCGCGAGCGATCCGTGGGGGCGTTGGTCTTGCGCCCAGGCGTAGGGACGGGGACCAGGAGCCGGCTGCGTATCCTGGTCTTCTTGCCGACGCCGTTGGGCTTAGCCTCGTGGCCGGGGCGAAGCGGCGCCGCCATCACGCTGAGCCAGATGGTGGTCTTCCGGTCAACAGCGCTGCCGTTCGGCGCGTGGAGCACGGCTGCCGACGAGTCGTCCTCGTCCGGCACTGCGGGCGGTTCGAGCGCGGCGAACCAGCGGTCCACCGATCCGTTGAGCAGGTCTTGCGTTTTGCCCAACAGCACGCCCTTGGCCTCCATCTGTCGGAAAGCGAGGGAGGCTTCGGTGGCACACCAGTAGCCGCATGCGTCCGTGACAACCAGCACGCGCCTTCGGCGGGCAGTCAGTCCGAGTGCCGCGGCCTTGACACATCGTTCCGCCGTGGCGCCAAAGATGATGTACTGATCGGCGGTCAGGATGTTGACCAGCCGGTCGGCCTTGGGATTCGAGAGAAAGTCCACGCATCGTTTCGTGAAGATCAGTTGTCGATAGCGACGGAACGGGTCCAGCGGCAGGTCCAACGTATTGTCGCCGTGGAGGAGCATGCGCCGCGGCATCAGCGTAAACGGCAGCTTTCTTTGCCCCGCGGAATGGTCGATGCAGTACGGGGGCAGCCCGTGGTTCGTCTCGCCGGGGCGATGGCCCTCCAGGCTCGAGATGATGGGGATGCGCTCGACCCGACCCCAGTTCATCAGCCTGCGGATGTTCGGCAGGACTTCCGTCCGATTGGCGACCGGGACCGCCCCTCGGGGCAGCAGGAAGTCGCATTGCGTGTTCATGTCAACCAGAACGCGACGAAACGAATGACGCCGTATCTGATTGCTCATGCCAAGCTCCTCTTCCTCGCGCATCGCCAGCCGCGTGGAGCGACGCGCGGACTCACGGCCGAGACTGGGGATGGACCACGCGGAGACGACGAAACCGCAAACGAGATGAGAGCGGGCGCTCGGTGGCGCTTCCTTCCCCTTGCCGTTTGCCAATGTTACTCCGGCTCTTCCGTGAAGGCGAGCGGCTTCACACAAAAAACACAGTCTGACATCCGGCATGAAATCCGACGAGGCGAGCGTAGACGCCTGACGTCCGCCAGGGCGAGCCAGGGCGATGAGCGCGGTTCTGCCCGCGGCTCGCGCACGCGTGGACGTCCCATCATCCGTCCGGTATCGGCGCGGCGCAATTCCTTTTCATACTAAGGGTTGCGCGGAATCTACTCTGGTACGTGCCTGTTACTGAGTTGTGGCATGGACGGTCGCGCAGAGGGTCTGTCACAGCGGCCGTCGCTCGCGGCATACCTGGGCGAGGCGGCGAACAACTACTGCCAGCTGTTGGTGCGGCGTCGTGCAAGCTTATAGGGGGGGCAGGAATCCGCGGGAGGCGTCGTCGGAACGGGCGATTCCACCGGAG
>CAZERK010000099.1:7433-9782 GCA_964514515.1 uncultured Planctomycetaceae bacterium | reverse complement strand
CGCGCTGACCCGTTCGGCGATGGACAGAAAACGGGGGCGGGCGTCAGCGGGATCATCGGCCGCTGCGTCGCCTCTGAGGCGGTCCGGCTCTGCAAGACGCGAGGGGCAGAAGCGAGACTGGAACCGAGGCAGGGATTCGATAAACTCCCCGAGATGAACGTCCGGGCCGTTATGCTCGTTGCAGCAACAACAGCAATCCTCGGAGGCGTCGCGCGCCAAGCCGCAGGCGAGGATGCCGTTCTGTTCGCGAGCCGACAAGACTCCATCTTGAAATTGGTCGACCATAACGACGACGGGGATTTTCTCGATTACGCCGAGGCGACGGCTTATGCCGAGGACGTCGGCACGGCGGTCTCGGCGATCGCGATCGGCGCAGGCGGCGAATTGTATACGCTGGATTCGGGCGAGGCCGTCATGCGGTGCGTGCGAGACTTGAACGGCGATGGCGACGCGATGGATTTCGGCGAGGTCGTCGTCTTTGGACTGTTGCCACAGCAGCCACCAAACACCGCCTACTCGGGCCTGGGGCGCCTTTCGGACGGCAGCCTGCTGGCGGTCGAGACGACGAACGGGCGGGTCTATCGACTCGTCGACTGCAACGGCGATGGGGACGCCCTGGACAGCGGCGAAGTCGCCATCGTGGCGGAAGGACTGGCGTCGCCGACCGGTCTGGCGGTCCGGCCCGACGACAAGGTGCTCGTCGCCGCCGATAGCGCGGAAGCGCCGGTTCGCATCTTGCAGGATTTGAACGGCGACGGCGACTACGCGGACTTCGCGGAGAACATCAGCTATGCGGAGGCGTTTGAGCCGGGCGACGGCATCACGGCGCCGCTGAACGACTTGGCGTATCTCGTCCGACCGAGCGACGGCGCGGTGCTCAGACTGCGCGACCTGACGGGCGACGACGACGTGCTGGACTTCGGCGAGGTCGTTGTCTTCGCGACGGGATTGGTGCAGCCGTCGAGCGTGTCGCACGCCGGGACCGGCAGCCTGTACGTCGTGGGGGGAACCAGCGGGACGATCTACCACGTGCAGGACCTCAACGCAGACGAGGACGCCTTGGACTTCGGCGAGATCGTCTCCGCCGCACAGGGGCTGGGGGCGTTAACCGGCCTTTGCTTCCAGGGCGGCGGCTGTCTGGCGGGCGATGCCAACGAGGACGGAACAGTTGACGCGGCGGATGTGCCGGTCTTCATCGGCGCGCTGCTGGGGAGCGAGCCCCTACCGCCGCTGTGCCTGGTCGACATGAGCGGCGACGGACAACTCGACGGCAGAGATATCCCGTTCTTCACGGCCGCGCTGCTGCCATAGCGTGCGTTGCGGGGGATGCGCGGCCCTCTCCGTCTGCATCTCTGCGCGGAATCCAGTTCGGAGGCACGGAGCGGCTGTCGTCGCCGCAGGCAGGATTGCTTGCATCGCAGCCACCCGCCAGCCAAGGTCGGCAGCTCTCAAGGAGCGGCGAACCGACGAATTCAGATTGGGGCCGGCCCGACCGGCTGTTGATCGCGCCGGCAGGCTGTCGTTGCAGGCGAGTACGGCGTCGCGAAGAGCGTCGAGTAGGGCGCCGTCCGCCCGGGTATTGTGAAATGCTCGACGGGCAGAAGCCCCGCCTCGGAAAGGCGCTCGAACAAGGCTGCGTCGAGGAACGGCCAGAAGCCGTAGCGCGTGCTGCGAAGGCGGTGCATCTCTGACCAGTCGACGTACACGAAGTCGTACCCGTGCGCGGCCAGCCAGTCGATCAACTCGTGCGGCGTGAGGCGGGCGGCCGCCTCGGCGAACGGATTGGAACTGAAGACAACGCAGTAGTCTATGCCCCGGTCGAGGTAGAACCGGCGGGCGTCGCCAACCATCAGGACCTTCTGACCACCGTCGGCGAGTTGGTTCAAGCGCGGGATGTGCGGCCAGGGCGACTGCGGGCTGGTAAAGAGGTCTGCCAACCCGAACACTTCCATCGCCAAGTACGAGATGCCATCGCGGCTGAACAGGCCGGCCGTCGTACGGAAGCCGAAGCCGACGATCGCGACGAGCAGGCATGCCGCCGTCGCCTTGGCGATTCGGCGACGGAGCACGGTCCAGGATGCCCCAACGACCGTCGCCGCCGACACGATCAGCACCACGGCGAATCGTCCCTGCAAATGCGTGAAGCAGAGCCAGACAATGGCACCGGTCGCCAGCATCAGCCAACAGGGCAGCAGACTCGTCCGAGCGGAATGCGCTGCCAGCGCGCATGCGGGATCCATCTCGCTCCTGTCAAAGCCGCGCGCGTGAGCAAGCGGTTGCGCCGCAAGGGGATAAGCCGCTCCCCCGTCCCGATGGGCATCCGGACAGACTTGTTCGTGCGCGTACACG
>CAZERK010000099.1:0-7423 GCA_964514515.1 uncultured Planctomycetaceae bacterium | reverse complement strand
CCGATCTTCAAACAGCCCCGCGCACGAGGTGCACCGGCGCGATCGCCATCGCAAGCAACACGACGGGGCCGAACAAGCCCGACCACAGGACCTCGCTCCAAAGGCGTTCGATGCGAGCGAGCGGCATTCGATCTTCCGGCGCCGGCAGATGCCCTTCGTGCCAACGGGCTGCCGCTTCGTCGGTCCAAACGCCAGTCCTTTCCGGGAAGACGCCTCGCGCCAAGGGAAAGACGGGATTGCCCGTCAGCACGGCGTTCTTGATGAGCCACGGGCTGAACGCCGCCGTCGTCGCCAGAAAGAACGCCGCGGGCAACAGCAGCTTCCGTGGCCTGTGCCGGAAGGCTTCGACAATCACCGCCAGGCCCAGCGGCAGCGCGACCATCGCGACGGCGGGGTATTCGCAGCTGCACGCGAAACCCGCCAGCAGACCGGCGAGCAACCCCCAGCGGCCCTGCTGACGACGGCCCTTGCCGACGGCACGCAGCACGGCCGCCATCGCCAGAGCCGCGAACATCAACAGGCCGTTCTCCACGTAGGCGACGCCGCACAGATACGTCAGCAGAGGGGCGGATGCCGCTAGCAGGCCTGCGGCGGTGCCGCTGCCGCGTCCGAACTCGCGACCTGCAAGCCAGACACCGGCGACGGCCCCCGCGGCCAGAAAAGCGTTCAGGAGTTGCGCGCCGAAAACCGCCTGCACGGCATCGCCTCGGAGGACGAGACAAAGCAGGTAGAGCATCTCGACGTTGAAGGGGAAGTTGCTGTAGATGTTGTGCGGAAGATAAGAGATGCGGCCGGCTTCGGAGTATTCCCGCGGTACGCCGAGGTGGTACTCCAAGACATCGTAGCCATTACCCTCTTCCGGCCAGAGGATTCCCGGTGGCATCGTCGCGGCCAATAGCGCCAAGGCCGCGAAGCCGATGCAGCCGAGCCACAACCAGCGAAACCAACCGTCTGGTTGCGTGGGAGTCTGCGACGCGGCGTCGAAGCGGCGCCTCAGATTCGCGGCGTGCAGCGCACCCCCGAGGGTGCAGACGACCAGCAGGACGGTCCAGAAGGTGCGATCGAGCAGTCCCAGCAGTCCCAGCACGAGCACGAGGACGGAAAGACAGCCAAGCCCCAGGCCAACTGCCGCCAGGAATCGCCATCGGGGCGGCGCATCGTTCAAACGCAGCACGCTGAGCAACCAGAGCCCGAGCCCTGCGGCACCCAACAGCACGAGCAAGGCGGGGGCGCCTTCCAACAGGACGGTCTGGAGTGCTCGCATCGAAACGCGGCCGACGGCGCAAAGCGCACCCGCGACCGCCAGTCCGCCCATCCAAACGGGACTTGGGTTCTTGAGGTCAAACCGTCCGGAAGCGGGCCGTCTCGTTGAAGCGGCTTCCTGACCGCTTGTCATCATGCGCACCTGTCGGTCGTCGGCCCCTCACCGAAAAGCGCTCAGCGGCTAAGCCTCTGGTTTGAGGCTCAGCCGCTGAGTCGGATTCGAGGAGATGAAAGAAACCTGCGTCGGCGGTCCCATTGCGACGGGAACGCTTCGCGTTCTGCCCGCGACTGACTCCCGTCAGGTCGACGACCGCACGTGGGCAGTTGCGAGCCAAGTTCCTAGGCGAGACAGAAGACGCCGCGGGACAGGCCCTTGACCTTCTTGGTTCGCTTCAGGAAGGCCAGGGACGTCTGGACCTGCGCCGGCTTCAGTCGCGTCGCCGACACGATCTGGGCCTTGGTCATCTTGTCCTTGCCGCGAAGGGCCGCGAGGATCGAGGCAGCGATGCTGCCCTTGGCGCGGCCGCCGCGGGCTGGGGCCTTCGCGACCGGGACGGCCGTAGGCGAGGCGGCGCCGCTTGCGCCCTTGGCCGTCAGGCAGTAGGCGCCGCGGCCGACGGCCTTGACCCGGCCTCGCCCCTTGAGCTTCATCAAGCACGCGAAGACCTGGCGATATCTCAGCCCGGCCTTCTGCGCAATCTGGATGGGACTGAGATGATCCACGCCTTGCAACGCACTCATAACGGCAACGGTGACACCGCCTTGCCGCCGACCGGCGGACCTCGGCCGGCCAGCCTTCGGCGCCGGTCGCGTCGCGGCCGGCCTGGTACCCAGAAGCCTGCTGAACGTACTGATTTGGTCGTCGATCGCCTGCAAATCGTCAGCGAGTCGTCGGCGCTCCAGCGTCAACGTTCCGAGGAGAGCCTCTGTTTGTCGTCGCCATGCGTAGATGGCCTGATCCGTACCCCCAATTGCTTTTCGAGATGTTCTTGGCATCTGCAACTCCATTCGAACGACTGAGTTTCCCGACGGGGCAGTCTCAAACCGCAGAGCAGCCCCGGACTTCAATCCGGGTGGTACTGTAAGCGGGCCATGCCGAGACAGCCCCTGGACAAGGGGATAATCTACACGCGCTCCAGTCGATGTCAACCATCGATTACAATATTTCAGTGCAACTAACTCATTCTCGCCATCTTCGACTCACCCCGAATCGCGTCTTGGTCTTCAGCGATGCTCTGGGTCCAACGGCTGCAATTCTACTCCAGGATTCGTGGCAGAGATCGGGTTCGGCCGAGCTCGACCAGCCTGGCCCGCAAGACGCTCTGATGCCCCATGCGCCTTGAATGCGACGAACGGATGCAATCGCGTTCGCTTCTTCGCGCACCTGGCAACCACCCGCCGGCCAAGGGCGGCGGTTCTCAACCTGGGTGATTCGGCGAAGGCCGGCGGCCAGCGCTCCGGGCGATCCGACGATTTCATTGCGCGACTTGCATGGCCCGGGATGCGGTTTTCCACGGGTTCACTACCCTGAGTACAACGAGCTGTTGATCTCTGGCGTATGCCTCTGAGACGTGGCTGGGGAGAGGGCGTCAATCTTGCGCGGGGAGTTGCCGTTTCAGTCTTCGGACGGCAGACGTCACATCAGAGGAGGCGATGACGGCCTGGCAGACGGCGACGCACAGGAGACCTGCTGATTGAAGCCGAGCGACCTTTTCCGGTGTAATCCCGCCGATTGCCACCACCGGTACGTCGGAAAACGCTGACACCGACCGCAGCAGCGACGGTCCCTGCACGGGCACGCCCGGCTTCGTGTTCGAGGTGAACATCGGACCCACGGCGATGTAATCCGGCTGCTCTGTCAGGGCGTTTCGGGCTTCGTCGAGCGAATGCGTGCTCGTGCCAACGAGTCGGCCCGCGCCGGCAATTTGCCGCGCCTGCGACACCGGCAAGTCGTCCTGTCCGACGTGCACGCCGTCCGCCCCAGCCAGGCGAGCGATGTCCGGGCGGTCGTTGATGATGAGCAGCGCGCCGTGACGCTCGGTCAACGCGCGAAGCTGCCGGGCCCGGGCAAGCAGTTCCCGATCGCTCAGCGACTTCTCGCGGAGCTGGAGAACGTCGGCGCCGCCCACCAGGGCCTGCTCGCAAACGGACAGCCACGGCCCCTTGCACAGGGTCTGCGTTACGAGCACGTGGAGGCGCGCCTGGCGCAAACGGCGGCGACGCGGGCCTGTCAGCAGCACGTCCTGTTCGATGGCATAGAGGTCGTAGCGGAGCCGCTCGACGCGAGCAGCCGTCGGCGGGCTGACGGTCTTGCCGTATTCTTCGATGCAGCGGAGGGCTTCCGAGGCTCGCTTGGCGGCAGCGGCGGCCACCGCTGCAGCATCCGCACGCTCTTGCTCTGCGGCCGTCGTCACCTCGGTTCCCACGTCGTGACGGATGTCGCGAGCGGCGAGGAGCGGGGGCTCGCCACGGTCGTTCGCGTGCCCGAAAAGCGAGGCGGAGTGCGCGTCTCTTCGTCCATCGTCTGGTGCGTCGCGATGAGGCGGCAGCGATCGAACGACATCCGCCAACTCATGCCGGAGCGTCTTGGCGCGACGCGTCAGCGCGACGTCGTCAAGTACGAATCGGGCGTACTCCTCGAGCGCGCGAAGGGCCTCCCGCGCGCGATTCAGGTTGGCGTCGATGATGCGGAAGATCTCGTTATTCACGCTGCCATTGTAACCGGCATGCGACGGGCCAGCACGCTGGAGGCGCGACAGAATGTGCAGGTTGCTTCGTCATCACGCGCTCTCCGCGTTCGCGCAAACATCGCAAGCCTGAACAGAGCTTCGATTGCCCGGAGGCCGTCCTCGCGCCAAGCGCGGGACCGCTTGCTCACGCGCGCGGCTCTGATCGGCGATGACCGCTTGCTCATCCGCCGCGGCGGACGGCGCTGTTCAGAGGAACCCGACCGGCAGACAGAGGCGTCACCGCAGGCGAAGGATGTCGGCGGCTTGCGTGAAAACGCATTCGCTGAGACCGACGGCGCGACAGACGCGGAGGCTCTGCTCGATCCAGGACGCCTCGGCAGCGATCGCTGCTCGCGTCTGACGATCCAGCATTCGCCACAACGGCTTGAGGAAGACCGGGACCGGCCAGTCGCTGCCCCAGATGAGCTTGCGGTGCAGCTCCGGCCGACGCGCCAGTCGCGTCAACCACGACGTGCGGCCGAGGGACGTCAGGGCCGCCACGTCGGCGTAGAGCGGGGCATCGGCGAACTCCCCCAACAGGGCCGCCTCCAGGGCGCGATGGCCGGCGGCGCTTTGCCAGGCGAACGTCGGCGTGGCCGCGTGCGCGACGATCACCTTCGGCATGACGCCTTCTGTACGAAGCTCGCGCAGCACGCGCAGGAGAGACTCCGGTCCCGCAAACTCGCGGTGCTGGCACGATAGGGACATCTCGCCGCCGTAATGCACGAGCAGGGGCACGTCCAACGCCGCCGCTCGGCGCAGGAAGGCGACGGTACGCGGATCGTCGGCCCGAGTATTCTGGTGGAGGGGCAGCCATTTGATGAGGACGGCACCTGCCTCGACGACCTCTTCCAACAGGCTGCACGCGTCTCGGCCGTCCTGCGTGCGGTAGGGATGAATCGACGCCCCGAAGAGCAGCCGGTTAGGGGCGGCCCCGCACAACGAACGGACGAGGCTGTTCGACGCGTACAGATCGGTGCCTCGTTCGCGTCGCCCACGGGGCATGCCGACGGGGCGTCCTTCGTCGTCGTGATACTCATCGAACGCGAGGAGTACCAGGCGGTCAACGCTGTGGGCGGCCGACCAATGCCGCGCGTTCGCCGCGTCGATCTGGGCGTCCATCCGTTCGCCGGCCGGCAGGCTCGCATCGACGCGCAGCCAACGCTTCACGAAGCGCCAGGCGAACCGGTCGAGCATGCGCGGCGACAGGTAGCTGTCGTAGCCCGGCGAGCCGCGCGACCCGGTCGCCTCGAACGAGAACCGGGGGATCGACGTCACAACGGGACGAGCGCTGAATCCGACATGGCAATGGACGTCGATGATCATATCGAAAAACCGCGGCGGGACGAACCCGCCGTGCCTGGGGGGACGTTCCGTCGACGCCGCCTGCATGTATCTTAGGAGTTGTTCCGTCGCGGTCCATGCGCGGCCCCCCCGAACAAAGAGGTTCTGAACGCGCGATGAGGTCTCGCCGCTGCGCCCAGAACGTATCGGACGGGCCTCCGCAATGCGGGTATCATGAGCGTCTCGCTGGCGCCTGCCTGCGGTAAGAATCGGAGGCAGCCGATAGGCGGCGGGACGATCATCATGAACGATGGCTCCCTTGGCCGTGCGGACAGGACAGGCTTGGCTCAATCGTGGGCAATCTACTGCCTGGTGGGAGGCGTCGTCTGCTTCGCGTGGCTCGGGTCGACGGACGTCGTCTCGATGGAGGGCATCCTGGCCGACGGCGCGCGGTACATGGCCCGCACGGGCGACTATTGGGTGCCGCACCTGTACGGGGAAGTCTACGCCTACAAGCCGCCGCTGTGCTATTGGCTCGCGTGGGCGTCGTTCTGGCTGTTCGGTCGCGACACGGAATGGACGCTGCGGCTTCCGATCGCGCTGACGGGCTTCCTGATGGGGACCGTCGTTCTGGCGATTTTTGCGCGAAGACTGTCTCCGCGAACGGCCTGCCTGTGCGCGCTCGCATCTCTGACCGGCGTCATCGTCATTCAGAAGGTGCAGATGGCCGAGTTCGACATGCCCTTGGGGGCCGGCGTGGGGATCGCGGTCGCAGCGGCTTGCGCGAACCTCTCCGACCGGCGGACCAGCTGGGCTCTTTGGATGATCGGTTACGCGGGCTTGGCGATGGGATTCCTGGCCAAGGGGATGCCCGCGGTGATGGTCTACGCGCCGGGGCTGCTGGTCGCAGCCGTCGCCACGCGGAGATGGCGGGAGCTGATCTCGCCGGCGCACCTGATCGGCGTAACGTGCTGCATCGTGCCGGTTGCAGCGTGGCTGGCATGCGCATGGCACGCGCACGGCATGCAGGTATTCGAACAACCGTTCACGGAAGCAAGGGATCGCGGTTTTGACTGGGGATGGAAGGCGTTGGGCCTAACGCTGACCAAGCCCATCGTAATCGTCGGGTTGTTCCTTCCATGGAGCATTGTTCTGCCGGTCGTCTTCTCGAAGTCGTGGCGCTGCTCGCTGGACGAAGCCTCGCGTCGGCTTGTCAACGCCGCGACGTCGTTCCTGCTTGCCGGGACGCTCGCATTCCTTCTCGTCCCGACGAACAACCCCCGCTACTTCGTGCCGCTGTGCGTTCCGATGGGCATCCTGGCGGGCGTGGCAGCGACGGCGGACCTCGCCCGGTTCGACCGGCTCCGACGCGGACGGCGCCTGGCGAGCTTCCTGTGTCTGGCCACCGTCGCTGTTGTATCGGCGATCGTCGCATGCGGTCTTGTCAGTCCTGCAGGCATGCAGCCGCTGCCACGAGGGCTGCTCGCGATGTCCGCGTGCATCGAGGCCGCCGTTTGGATTCACGCCTTCCGCCGACGTGACGAACGCTGGCCGGCGAAGATGCTGATCCTCTGCGCGTTGGGCATCTGGGCGATCGATGCCTGGGCGGCACGCCCGTACCGCGCAGCGTCGCGGTCGCTTCGCGAGACGGCGTGCGCGCTGGACGCCGAGTTGCCGGAGGCCGCATCCGTCTGGACCGCCGCCGGCGACAGCCATTCTTCGCTGTTCTTCTACTTGAGAAGGCCCGTGCGGAGCTTCGAGATTGGGACCGGGAACGTGCCGGCGGGCGCATTCGTCGTCGTGACGTCCGAGCAATTCTCCACCGTGGCGGCGCGCCGAGACGTTGATTTCTCGGTTGTCGCGAAAGCGGGCTCGAACGGGCGCGCGTTCGTCCTGGCGCAGGCCCGATGAGGCCGGGGCAACCAGACGTCGGTTTATGCCGCCGAAGCCCCAGTCTTCGTACGGGTGCGGCGCCGGCAACTCACGGTTCCGATCGCCCACGGATTTCAGTCCGGGCGGCATCGCAAACGGGCGGACGACAGGCTGGTCGACGAACGACTGCCGCGAGCGGCGTACGGGGTGCTCCGGCCTCGTAGAGTCTAAATCACCGTGCGCAATTCGGGGGCGCGCGGGTAGCGGCCGACCTC
>CAZERK010000098.1:4041-9906 GCA_964514515.1 uncultured Planctomycetaceae bacterium | reverse complement strand
GCGGATCGGCCGTAGAATGCGCCGGCTGCGGTGCTCCGCAACGGCCGAGCGGGAGTTCGGCCGCGACTGTCTGCGCCGCAAGATCGAGCCCGGCGATTCAGGTGGTCCGGCACGCCTTCTTGCAGGAGCTTGGGATTCGAGGATTCGTTTGCGTGCCTGCTCTTCGGCAGGGCGAGTTCGGCTGCTTGCGAGACGGCGACGGGTGTTGGCACAGTCGACTCGCCGGCCAGCACCGGTTCCGAGGCGAGGATGACGACCGGCGTGCGCAAGTCGTCGGCGATTCTGAAGGCCGCCTGAGTCAGACGCAAGGCCGAGGCGGGATCGCATGGAACCAGCACGGGCAGCACGGAGCCGAGCGGCGTCAGGTATCCGGCCAAGGCGGCGTCCGCGTCCGCCGACAGTCTCGCCCCGCCTTGCGATCCGCCGAGATGCTGCACGTGGAGAAGCACGACCGGCAGCTCAGCCCGTTGTGCGAGGAAGACGGCCTCCGCACACGAGGCGAGCCCGGCGCCGGACGTGACGGCCATGACGCGCCGTCCAGACGAGGCGACTTCAGCAGCCTGCCTGGCAGCGTGGGGGTCGCTGATTAGCTGAAGGCAGTCGATGGGACGCATCGGACCGGGAGACGCGCGATCGGCAACTCGGCTAGTTGGGCGAGGAAGACGGCATTGCTTTAGCAGCTTCAGCGCGTCGGCGAGAAGGCGAAGGGCCTCGCCGGGGCCGAACGCGACGGCCTCGCAGCCGGACAGCATCGCCGCATGGATGACGGCCTGTACGCCGGTCAATCGAACTCCGCCGGGAAGATTTCCGCCAGGGCGTTCAAGTATCGCCATTGCTTCTCGATCTCGGCCCTGACCGCCTTCACGTCGATCTGCGCTTTCGTATAGCGCTTCTGCGTCTTCATGTAGTCCTCGACCGGCAGGCCGTCGGGGCGGAAGTTGATGCGATAGCGCAGTCCGTCGAAGACTTCGTACACGGGGAAGATGCCGCATCGCACGGCGGAGCGGATGATCTCGGCGCTCTCGCCGGGCTCGGACTTCCAGCCCGTCGGGCAGGGCGAGAGGATGAGCAGGAAGCGAAAACCCTTGATCTTCAGGGCCGTGCGGACCTTCCGGATGAAGTCGTCGCGATGGGCGACAGACAAGCTGGCCGCGTAAGGGATGCGGTGGGCGGCCATGATGGCCATGATGTCCTTCTTGCGCGCGGTCTTGCCGCGCGGCGTCGTCGTCGTCGCGACGCCCTCGGGCGTGGCGCTGCTCCGCTGGCCGCCGGTGTTGCCGTAGATCTCGTTGTCGTAGCAGACGTAGATCATGTTCTCGTTGCGTTCGGCGGCGGCGGAAAGCGTTGCCATGCCGATGTCATAGGTGCCCCCGTCGCCGGTCCAGCAGAAGACCGGATAGGGGTCGCCGTTCAAATCGCCAACCACCGAGAGGCCCGTGGCGACCGCGGGCGAGCTGGCGAACGTGCTGGCGACGGTCGGAACGCCGTAGCTGGTCGTCGGGAAGGCCCCGGCCGTCACGATGCCGCAGCAGGCGGGGATCACCAGCGTGATCTTCTGGCCGTCCAGGGCATGGTCGAGCCATTGCAGGCTCATCGACATGCCGCAGCCGGCGCAGTTCGTGTTGCCGGGCCGAAGCAGATGGTCGCGATACGTTTCGGGGCCTGTCGTCGTGGTGCTCATGCGGCCACCTCTTTCCAGATCGGCTCAACGGCCTCTTTGCGGGCGACGATATCGTCAATCACCTCGTCGATGTGCCGCGGCAGGACGTCGCCGCCGCCCAGTCCGATGAGATAGTCTTGAACCAGGACGTCCGGGCGCTGGCGCAACGCGACGGCGATCTCCCCCCAGAAGATGCCGCCGGAGCCAGGCGAATGGTTGCGGTCCAGCACGGCGACTCTCTTGGCCGTGCCGATCGCCTTGATGTACTCGTCCCGGAGAAACGGCCTGAACATCTTGCTGTTGATGAGGCCGATGCGCTCGCCCTTGGCCCGACGGGCCTCGACGGCGCGGCGGACCGTGCGGACCATCGTGTTGCAGGCGACCAGCACGACGTCGGCGTCCTCGGTCTGCTCGGCGTGGACCGGCCCCAGCGGGCGGCGGCCGAAGACCTTCTCAAATTCGTCCAGGGCTTCCGCCAAGACGGCTGGCACCTGCTCCATCGCCTGCTGCACCTCGACGCGATGATGCTCGGTCTCCCGCGGCCACGTCAGCCCGCCGACGGTCACGGGGTGCTCATGATTGACGCGGTGCGGCACATTGCACGGCGGCAAGTACTTGTCGACGAGCGCCTGTTCCGGAAGATCGACGCCCATCAACGTGTGCGACGTGACGAAGCCGTCTTCGGCGACCATCACGGGCAGCAGCACGCGGGGATCCTCCGCCACGCGAAACGCGACCAGAATCGTGTCCACGAGTTCCTGGTGCGACTCGGCGTAGAACTGGATCCAGGGAGCGTCGCGCAACGACAAGCTGTCGCCCTGATCGACCCAGATGTTCCAGGGCGGCCCCAGCGTGCGGTTGACGGCGATCATCACGATCGGCAGGCGGTAGTAGCCCGCCGCGAACACGTTCTCCGCCATGTACGCCAGACCGTTGGCCGAGCTGGCGGTGAAGGACCGAGCGCCGGCCAGCGACGCGCCGATGCAAACGCCCATCGCGCTGTGCTCGGACTCGACCGGCACGATGTTTCCCTTGGTAAACTTGAATCCCCGCAGGAACTCGATGACCTCGGTCTGCGGCGTGATCGGATACGCCCCGGCCGCGCAGCCCCTGGCGTTGCGGTTGGCCTCGCCCGCGACGGCGAGGGTATGGCCGGCGGCGTGATTTCCGGTGACCAATGATCGTGCCATGTTGCCGTTATCCTCCGGTTGCTACAGCTCGGCCATATAAACGACGCCGCGGGGGCATTGCGTGGCGCAGATGCCGCAGCCCTTGCAGTATTCGTAGTCGAATCGGTAGCCGTCTCCGTCGCGCAGCAGCGTGCCTTCGGGACAGAAGACCTTGCAGCGGTCGCACTCGTTGCAGACGCCGCAACTGAAGCACCGCTCCGCCTCCGCGAACGCCAATTCCTCGCCGTCCTGGCCGTCGAAGCCGCGACGGACTTCCGTGAAGTTGCGACGGCGATCCTCGGGCGGGAGCATCCGTCCTCGATGCCGCGGGGCGTGCGCGAAGACGTGCGTGGTGATGTACGATGAGTCGGCGACGGGGGCCGGCGACTTCGGGAACAGGTCTTCCTCGGTCAGCGTGCGGTGAACGTGCAGGGCCGCCTTGTGCCCGTTGCCGATCGCCGCCGTCACCGTGCCGTCGTTCGTGGCGAAGTCGCCGCCGGCGAAGACGGGCGCCGTCGTCAGGCCGAGCGAGACCTGGCCGTCCTTGATCTCCGAGCCTTCGGGCAGGATCGAGAGATCGCTCGACTGGCCCAGCGCCAGAATCACCCGATCGCAATGAAGGTCGAAGAAGGCGTCTTCGCTTGTTTCGGGAATCGGCCGCGGTCGGCCGGATTCGTCGGGCGGGCCGAGACGCATTCGTTGACAGGTCAGCACGGGGCCGGCGCCGTCGCGCGTCAGGCGGACCGGGTTGACCAGTTCGTCCAAGGCGATGCCTTCCTCCAGGGCCTCCTCAATCTCCTCCTTGATCGCGGGCATCTCGTCGCGCGTTCGCCGATAGACGATCCGCACGCTCTTGGCGCCGATGCGCTTGGCGGACCGCGCGGCGTCCATCGCCGTGTTGCCGCCGCCGACCACGATCACGTGTTGGCCTTCAAGCGATTCCGTCTCGTGCCGAACGCGGTCGAGGAAGTCAATGCCTTGAACAACGTAGTCTTCCGCGCCGGGTCCGAGCTTGAGCGAGCGGAGTTCCTGCAAGCCCGTGGCGACGAAGACGGCGGCGTACTTCCGCGTCAACTCGAGCAAGGCCGGCCGGTCCACGAACTGCTCCGTCTTCGCCGTTACGCCGTGCTTCAGGATGTATTCAATCTCGAAATCCAGCACCTCGCGCGGTAGACGGTAGGTCGGGATGCCGGTCCGCATGACGCCGCCGAGTTCCGTGCCGGATTCGAAGATCGTGACCGGGTAGCCGAGCTTGGCCAGATGATACGCGGCGCTGAGGCCGGCCGGGCCGGAGCCGACCACGGCGATGCGTTCGGCCCGTGACGGCTTGCTCGGCTCGGGGCGAAGACCTCGCGAAGCGGCAAACCGCTCCAGCTCGCGGATGTTGACGGATTCGTCGAAGAGGCGGCGGTTGCATGCCTCCATGCACGGGGCAGAACAGACTCGGCCGCAGACGGCGGGGAACGGCGAGGTCTTCAGGAGGGTCGCCAGCGCCTCACTGTAGTCCTTCTTGACCATCGAAGCGACGAAGGCCTGTACGTCGTTGCCGGCCGGGCAGCCGTTGTTGCAGGGCGGCGTGAGCGTTCGGCGCTTCGGTTGGCGCGAGGCCCAGTCGCCCGTGAGGATTCGCGGGAAGCCGCCGAGTTCCTCGTCGAGGATGCCCGCGATGTGCCCGCCGGCCTTGGCGGTCGGCGCGGCGGCCATCTTGCCCGGAAGCTCGATCATGCCGACTGCCTCGTAGGCGGTCTTGGCAGCCTGAAGATTCGGTCCGACGAATTTCGAATGTTTGAGCGCGGCGTTGATGTCGTCCAGCGGGACGCCGAGCACGCGGCCGATCGCGCCCAGCAGCGTCGTGTTGACGATCGGCACGGCCTTGGTGCCCAGACCGTTCTCGACGGCGATCGCGGTCGCGTCGATCGTGGCCACCTTGCGGCCTGCGAACATCTCGGCGAACTCGCCAGGCTTCTGCGGCGTGTTCAGGATGATCCAGCCGCCCGGCTTCAGGCCCGTCAGGATGCGCGGGGCGATGAGCGTCCGATCCAGGACGATCACGTGATCGGGCTGCTGAATCTGATTGTGGTTGGTAATCTCCTCGTCGTCGATTCGGGAGTAGGCCTGGATGGGAGCGCCGGACCGTTCGGCGGCGTAAACGCCGAAGGCCTGGACGTACTTGCCGCGGAGGAAGTACGTCGTTGCGATCAGCTTGGCGAGGGTCACGCCGCCCTGGCCGCCCCGTCCGAATAGCGTCAGTGCGATCATCGCACGCGCCCTGGGAGCCGGCTCGGCTCGGTCTATTGGGTTGGAGATGTCAGAACGGCCACGCCGCCCCGTCATGACCCGCGATTGGTCGTCTCAACGTGACCCGCAGGGGAGCCCGTCCGACCATCCGGCCGGGCGCGCACCGTAACTCAGTTTAGCAAAAAGCGTTCCCGTCGCCAGCACGACGCCACGGTACGTCTCCAATCGCTTGCTGCCTCGGAGTCTGGCGCATCTGACTGTGGGTTTTTCCAACGTCTTGAGGAATGCCCCGCGCGCGGCCCTGCGGCGCGGCCGACCGTCTCAGCCGCCGTCAGTTGACGACCGACCGGACGCCCATGCCAAGGCGCCCGTTTAGCCGCGACCCGAAGGGGAGCGCGCACGCTGAACCGCGATCCGACGCCCACCGCCGGATGCCCCGTTTAGCCGCGACCCGAAAGGGAGCGCGTCCTCCGGCAACTGCTCCATCAGGGAGACAGGGCGTCGACGTCTGGCGGCAGCGGATCCGACCGTCCCGGCAGCTTCGCCCAAAGCCAACCGTCCTCGATTCGGGTTTCGTAGCGTCGCAGCCGGACGGATCCCGTGGGTACGCAAAGACCGGTATCGAAATCGAAAGCCCAGGCGTGCCAGGGGCAGATGATCTTGTTGCCCGCGAGCTCGCCCGCCGACAGGCTGCCCCCGGCGTGCGGGCATTCGTTCTGCGTGACGACGACGCGGTCCGGGTCCGAAAGGTGAAAGACGGCCAGCTCTCGCCCCGCTGCGACCACGAGCCTGCCCGGG
>CAZERK010000098.1:0-4031 GCA_964514515.1 uncultured Planctomycetaceae bacterium | reverse complement strand
ACCCAGCGTTCATTCATTGTTTTGGTCCAGCCCAAATCTGGTTCCATCTCGGAAGCTGCATGGCGCTCGCATGCACGGCGCGGCAGAGGTCGCCTCGGAGCTCCCGGCCTTGGCCGGGGGGTCGCGCCGATTCGCGCGCGGGGGCCAAGGTCGCCGACGCGGCCACCCGCGGGCCAAGACCCCGCGGCTCCGATCGAAACATCTATCTCGCGGAGGTCAAGCGCCGAAGTTCCCGACAGCGATGGCCTGGCGAATTCGGCGGCCCTGGGCATTCTATCCTGCCCTTGATGTTGCCGGTGGACTCGCGTCATGCCGATACGTAGAAGGAGCCCAGGCTTGCGGACAGATCATCCAGACAAGAGGTGGCAGACGTGACCCGCCCCAACATCGAAGGCGTACGATTGGTCGATCCAGCCGTTGGCTCTGCCATCGCCTCGCACCAGACGGACCAGGCCCAGCAACTCGCCCAACAGCGGGCCGCCGAGGCGTTGAGCGACTTGGCGATTGCCCGACTGGCGGCTGGAAGCGTGCAGGGAGCCATCGACCAGTTGCGAAGCGCCTTGCAGATCGAGCCGTCCTCGCAATTGGCCTTCCACAATCTCACGGCGATTCGTCTCGCCCACGGCCTGTTGAGAGCGGAGGGGCTGTTCGAAATCCAGCCGCACCTGGCGCGGCTCTGGGACACGCTGCCCTGGGCCGGCCAGTACCGCAGCCTCCTGTACATGCCGCATTTCGTCAATCTCGAGTTCGTCATGGGCCGGTGCAATCTCAACTGCCGCATGTGCATCGGCTCCAGCGCCCGCGACAACGGCAAGCTGGAGTACATGACGGCCGAGAACTTTTGCAGGCTGCTTCAGGCTGCGCCCACGATCCAGGGCGTCACGCTCAGTTCCGGCGACAGCGAGCCCTTGCTGCACCCGCAGTTCGTGGAGATCGTCGAGGCCGCCAAGCAGCATCGCATCCGGCTCGACGTCTTTACCAACGGGCTGCCGCTGACGGCCGCGAAATGCCGGACGATCGTCGGTTCGCAGGTCGTCACGATGGTCAACTTCTCGCTGGACGCGGCGACGGGCGAGACGTTCCGGCGAATCCGCGGCGCGGACTTCGAGCAGGTCTTGAAGAAGATACGCATGTTCCAGGAGATGAAGGCGGAGACGGGTTCCGCCCTGCCGCGTCTGTCGATCTCGTTCGTGGCGATGGCCGACAACGTCCACGAATTGCCGGCCTTCGTCCGGTTGGGTAAGGAGCTGGGCGCCGTCCGCGTTTACGTCGAGGACCTGATTGGATGGGACGTCCCCGACAGCCCCAACCGGCCTGCGACTGACCATCCGCAATGCGCCGACTTCATCCGCGAGGCCCGGCAACTGGCCGAGCAGAGCGGCGTCCTCCTGACCCTGCCGGCGCGACTGCGCGACGAAACGCCGACCGATGCCGGCTCGGGGCCTGCCGAGAGCGCTCCCGGAGAACCGGCGGAGTCGGGCCGCGTTCATCGATGCGGATGGATCAACGGCATCTGGGTGCAGCGCGATGGGCAAATCGACCCGTGCTGCATGGTCCATAACGTCGCCGACATGGGCAGCATCCAGGACGGCCCGCTCCTCGACAATCCGAAGTTCTGCCGCGTCAAGGACCTGCTCCTGCAAGGCAAGGTCTTCCGTCCCTGCCTGGATCAGCGGATGTGCGTCTACGTTCAGCAGCACAAAGCCGCAGGCACGGAGCCGCCCGTCATCACCGAGGCCGAGTTGGAGAAGCTGGGTGTTGCCGCGAAGCCCGCTTCCAATTGCTCGATCTGCTCGACCGAGGCGCTTGCGGCCGTCGCATCACCTGACGCAGCCGCCGAGCCCTCCCACGCCGACAGCCTGCCCGTTATCAACGGCGTTTAGAAGGCGTCTATGAGAGCCCTCGGCCTTGGCCGGAGGGTAGGATCGATTCGCACGCGGCGGCCAGACTCGCCGACGCGGCCACCCGCGGGCCAAGACCCGCGGCTCTCATCCAAACGCCTGCTGCAAGCGGACTCGAAGGTCAAGGCGTGCCAGACGACGGCACGGCGACGGGGGCGGCCTTCTTGCCTGCGTCGGGCTCGGCCCCGGCATCCGCGTTCAACCATCCGATGATCTCCGCCGCCCGGTGCTTCCAGCAGTGCGCCCTGAGCGACCGTTCGCGGCCCGCGACGGCCATCCGTTCGATCCGGGCCGGGTCAGCGAGAAGCTCGGCAACCTTCCGGCGACCCTCCTGCGGCGTGTGGAAGACGACCGCTTCAGATTCGTCGAACAGGTCTTCGATGCCGGCGCGATAGGACTGCAACACGCAAGCTCCCGACAGCGTGATCTCGAACGGCTTGAGGTTCAGCCCGACGTCATCCTGCCATCGCATGACGTTCAGGCCGAATCGCGCCCGGCCGTAGGCTGTCGCCTGCTCCTTGTACGCAAGCTCGCCGAGATACGTCCGATCGCCCGGCCAGGCCTTGAACGGCTCGGACAGTCCGAAGCTGGCGCAGCGGAAGTCGCGAGCGAAGTAGGCAAAGACGAACGCGCGTTCCCAGTTCTCCATCTCCCGCAGCGTCATCGAGAAGCGCGTGAAGGCCTTCGCGTTTTGCAACAGCGTCAGGACGGCCGGGGCCATCGCGGGAAGCTGCGTCGCCAACCGCGCGATCTGATCGAGCATCGGCTCGTCGCGACAAGCCAGTCGGACGCGGATCATCTCGTCCACGAACCGCTCGCCGTCACCAGACTTCTGCATCGCTTCGGCCGCGATCTCCAGAAGCTGGGGGCGCAAGGCCGCCGCCGCGCTGGCGCGCACGGCCTGAACGTCCGGCTCGTCCTTTCGCAGCTCGTCCAGCATCACGTCCGTCGGTTGCGAACGGTCGTCCCCGACGCCGAAAACGATGTCGAACTCCTTCTCCGCCGCATAGCCCTTCTCCGCCGCATCGTCCTTCTCCAACGCGGGCCGCGGTTGGAAGCTCGTTGGACTCGCCGCGTTGTGGACCGCCAGCACGTTGGCAAAGCCCAAAACGCCCTGCAACTCCGCCGCCGTCGCCGGGTTGTTCACGACGTGGAAGCAATGCGGGCCGTTGAAGTACGCGCTGGGCAGTTCCATGACGCGGCCGCTGTGCGCCCAATGCGGCGCGTCCAACCAATGCATGAGTATGGGCAGTTTGGCGTGTTCGAAGAACGACCGGCCCTCCCAGTCGCCCAACGACATGATGCCGTTGGCCCATAGGCTTACGCACAGGTCGATCCGATTCTGCCACGCGAAGGCCAGAAGCGTCTCGCCGTAGAGCTTCACGCAAGCCTGCCGGACTTGTGGAAGCGTTTGCCCCTCCGTCTGCGACCAGAGCGGCCCCAACTCGAACACGAACGTCTCATGTCCGGCCTGACGATAGCCCTCGATGATGTCGAAGAAGATGTCGCGCGAGTTGCCGCCGGGATGTTGTAGGAACAGAATCCGCATGGTCGGTACACGCGATTGGGCCGGGCGGTTTCCGCCAAAGCTCTACCGGGGAGCCGCGCCCGCCTGTTGACCGCTGCCCGCGGGGTGCCGGACCCGCTGACGCTGCTCGCCGCCGTTCTCAACCGGGACCCGTTGGCCGCTGCCCGCGAGGGGTCGGACCCGCTACGAGCCGTTGTCCAGGTCGTGCGTGTCGATCTCCAACGGCGTGTGCATATGCTCCGTCGACTCGGGTTTGGTCAACACGCGGTAGTAGCAGCAGCTGGCCAAGATCAGCACGAACCCCAGGGACAAGATCATGGATATCCAACCGCCGGTTTCCATCACCGCGCCTCCTGTCCGGCGACCTGTACGCGCTCCGCCTCAATCTCCTCCTCCAACAGGGCCCGCCCCATCTGCTCGGCCTTCCATCGCCGCCCGGCGATGTTAATCATCACCAGGAAGAAGACCATCACGACGAGAATCAGGCAGATCGTGAGCATCGGCACCTGTTGGTCTTTCAGCGCCTTCGCTTTCGCGGGAAGATCGTGCCAGCACCACAACACGAGCACGATGAGTAGGTACAGCGGGGCGACGAACTTGAT